>JBOHNV010000013.1:0-26866 GCA_050730895.1 Candidatus Microsaccharimonas sp. | reverse complement strand
GGGATTGAACCCTCTACCTTCGGAACCACAACCCGACGCTCTAACCAAATGAGCTACACCCGCCAAACGGTGATTTGCTATAAATCTGTGCACGGTGGTAACATGCAATAGCAGAAGCTATTATAACAGATTGAGTTGCAGAATAAAATATGCTACAATATCAACTTATGCGGGCGTCGTATAATGGCTAATATGCCTGCCTTCCAAGCAAGCGATGAGAGTTCGATTCTCTCCGCCCGCACCAAAAGACCATAAAGACGGCGCTGTCGTCTTTTGTTATTATAAAAACATGTCATTTCAAGCATATTTAGACGCAATTGAACAAAAAACGGGTAAAACTCCGCTCGAACTTATAGAAATTGCTAAAAGCAAAGGGTTCGACGTGCCTCCCGTTAAGGCTGGCGACATCATTGAATGGTTAAAAGAAGACTTTGAACTCGGTCGTGGCCATGCAATGGCACTGGTTCATGTAATAAAAAACGGACCTAAAATTAGCAGCAAGCACGTAGGGACGGGTACTGCTCATAGCGATGAATCGGACACTTTGCGCCTTGATGGAACCAAGAACCGATAACATGTCAGAAAAGAAAATATACTTCGCTTGCTCAATACGAGGCGGTCGTGATGATGCGGAAACGTACGGTGAGCTCGTAACGCATATTACTACGCAAGCGGTTGCGTTGAGTGAGATATTTGCAGATAAAAAGTTGACACCGTCGGGAAGTCCAGGGCTTAGCGCGGATATTTACGCAAAAGATATTTCGTGGGTGAAGCAAGCAGACGCTATTATTGCAGAAGTAACAAACCCGAGCCTTGGTGTTGGCTACGAGATTGCCAAAGCCGAAGAATGGGAAAAACCGGTACTCGCACTTTTTCGTGAAACAGGCGAGCGTAAGCTATCCGCCATGATCGACGGTTCTCCAGGCCTGCTTGTAGTGCGATACACTAATATCGATGAAGCAAAACTTGCAATCGATAGATTTATACGTTCGCTTGAGTAGCGGCGTATCTACTTTTTACGAAATAATCTTCGTGGTTTTTCGTCCTCAATAGCATTCGCTAGTAATTGACCTTCAGCCAAAGATTCTGCTGGAATTTCTTCTTCAATTTCAGTTGAAAGTTTCTTTTCGTGTATGAAAAGCAGCACGATTAATGCGAGTATTCCAAGCGGAACGAGGTACAGGTAAATCGGCATGAGAGCGTTATTATACGCCTCAACAATAATAGTGTGTAGGCCATCGGGAAGGTTACGAAGAAGCTCTGGGGTAAGTGAATTAACACCAGTTCCGTCACCTACACCATTTGGGAACTTTTCTTGCAACGACTGGGCAAGGCGAGAGGCGAAGAGTGCACCAACAACGGCTGATCCAAGAGTGCTTCCCACTTGGCGGAAGAAGTTATTTGCCGCAGTGGCGGTGCCAACGAGCTTGTGTGAGAATGAGTTCTGCACAATTAGGGTAAGAATTTGCATCGACATACCAAGTCCTGCACCGATAATGGCGATGTAAGCACAGATAAGAACGATTGATGTGTCGGCTGCTACGGTACCAAGGAGCCAAAGACCAGCTGTGAGGAGTGCTGCGCCAATAACGGGCATTAATTTATACTTACCTGTTTTTGATACAAACCAACCGGAAACAATAGAGGCGATAAGCATGGTGGCCATCATTGGTGCCATGTAGAGTCCGGCCACGCTTGCACTGGCTCCAACGGCCATCTGGAAGTAGGTCGGAAGGTACCCTACAGCACCAAACATAGCAACAGCAGTAAGCGGTCCGGCAATGGTGGTAAGTACGAAGTTACGATCTTTAAAGAACGAAAGTGGAATAACGGGTTCTTTGGCTTTGCGTTCGATAGCGATAAAGCCAAGTGTACCGATAATCGTTGCGATAATTAGGCCAATGATCTCGATAGAGTTCCAGGCGTAGGTTGAGCCACCCCAGGTTGCAATAAGGGTGATCGCTGCGGTCGTGAGAGAAAGTACAGCCATGCCAAGGTAGTCTGGCGTTGCTTTCGATCGTTTTGTTTTTGGAAGGTGCAAGAGCATGATAACCGCAATAAGCGCGACGATTCCGAGAGGAAGGTTAAGAAGGAATACCCAGCGCCAACCTGGTCCTTCGGTAATCCAACCACCAAGAAGTGGCCCAACAACAGATGAAAAAGCAAATGACGCACCAAGGATGCCCATGTATTTGCCGCGTTGGCGCACCGGAATAACATCGGCCACGGCAGCTTGTGAGAGAATGATGAGCCCACCGCCACCGAGTCCTTGAATGGCACGGCTAATGATAAGCGTCGTCATGTCTTGCGCTACGAGCCCAATAATAGATCCAAGTATAAATATACCGATTGCCGCAAGAAGTACTGGTTTACGACCGAGCATGTCGCTTACTTTTCCATAAATCGGCATAGTAATGGTAGAGGTGAGCATATAAGCGGTGATTACCCATGTCATGTGTTCGACACCATGCAATTCACCGACAATGGTTGGCATTTCGGTCGAGAAAATCATTTGGCTGAGTGACGCCAAAAGCATCGTGAGCATGAGCGCACTAAAAAGAAGAATGATTGATTTATTTTTTTTGAGCATGGGGTTACGCGATCCTATCTATTGTTTCTAAAAATTTTGCTACTGATTTTTGTATGCTGTCGTCTTGGAATTTTGGGTCGTTCGCGTACGTGTATCGCAGGATTGCACCAGAAAGACGCAGGAGCACTTCGACATCATCTTTTTTGGCGTACTGTTCAATAACGGGACGAATAAGCTGCTCCGTTTTGGCTGCGCAAAGGTCAAACCGAGCCTTTAGCTCTGGGTGTTGCTTACGAAGAGCGACGGCAGGTTGAAATGATGCGCCGTGAACCAGTGCTGTTGAATTTGTGGTAACAATGAGCCGCACGGTTCGCAGTAAAAGGCTGTCTTTGCTTTCTTTAAAGACTTCAAGCGCGCTGGGTAAGAGCGTTGGTTCTTGAAGGCCAAGAATAGCATCGTCTTTTGTGGCGAAGTAGTTAAAAAACGTTCGGCGCGAAACGCCTGCTTTTGTTGCAATGTCTTCTACTAAAACATTAGCCAGACCCACTTCAAGGACCATTGCCTTTGCAATAGTGTGAATAGTTGTAGCAGTTGTTTGGCGCTTACGATCTCGAATCGTGAGCTCATTCATTCTTACTATTATTGCACGAGTGCAAAAAATACACAAGTGCAAAATTATTAAACTTAGATATGGCTCATCTGTTAAAATAGATACATATGCCAAGAAATCGGGCCGTTGCCCTCGTTATTCACAATAATAATCTTTTAGTAATGCACCGCAAAAATAGCAGTGAATATTACACCTTTCCTGGTGGTGGGGTTGATGCTGGTGAAACAAACGAGCAAGCAGCGATTCGTGAGATCTTTGAGGAAACCTCAATTACTATTGAGATAGAAAAAGAACTCTATGAACTTCATTTTGAAAATGGCGATACGCACTATTACTTTTTAGGCCGCTACGTAGCAGGTGAGCCGGCCTTGCAACCAGGAACGGGCGAGTATATCGCCAATAAACTTGGGTTCCAAAAATATGACCCACAGTGGATGCCGCTCGACAAGGTGCAAGACCTACTGCTGTACCCAACAGAGTTACATAATCGGATCGTCGACGATATTGAACAAGGCTTCCCGGGCGGTACTGTACACCTCGATGCGTCGTATAGGCGCGTGGGGACTGTCTAATATACTGAGCTTTGATATCATAAGAAGTATGAAAGCCTATCCAACTGAAAACTCGACTCTTATTGTTATTAAAAAGGGCGAAGAACTTATAGAGACTCTAAATGCGTACGCTATAGAGCATTCTTTGCAGGGTGGGTGGGTAACAATTATTGGTGGAGCGGCACGAGTGACACTTGGTTTCTTTAACTCGAAAAATCGTGACTACACGTGGCAGACGTTTGAAGAGCAGCTCGAAATTACTGGGCTGTATGGAAACTTGGCATACGTTGACGGCAAGCCTTTTTGGCATATTCATGGTATGTTCTCGCGTGAAGATTTCTCGGTGATTGGTGGACATGTAAAAGAATGTACAATCGGCCTTACGGGCGAAGTACACCTTGTGCATCACGATGTGCAATTAACTCGAGTATTTGACGACGAGACAGGGCTTAAGCTACTGACCCGCGAAAACTAGTGTGATTTAATCAGTGTCTCTTCGTTTGGCGACTGCAATACCACGAGTTTGTAATCGTCGGGGTCTTGGTAGCCCATAAAATTGGTGCGAATCACCGTTACCTTATGTTCGTAAGCTTCTTTAATGACACAAGGAAACCAATCGTGGTCGTCTTTGTCGTAATAATTCCAGACACCCATTAAAAAGCTAAGGCCGCGTTCGTGGAGAATTACCTCAGCTTCTTTTTTTGTGGTAGTGCGGGCAATAGTGTATCCAAAAATGGTTTGGGCGTGCCAGCTTGCGCCGTCTTTTGCGATGTATCCAAGAAATTCATCATCATCTTTTCGGTAAAGGGCTGTTTTCATGAATGTTAAGCGTGGTGCTCGGCTTCGTAGGCGTCGGCTTCGGCTTTGGTTTTATGAACGGTGCCGTGTGCATGCTCGGCTGGTGCGTAAATAGAATAGAGCTTAAGTGGCTCGTCGCCAGTACTTGTAAGGTTATGCCATACGCCAGCTGGGACAAAAATTGCAAAGTCGTCTTCGGCAACCCATTCTTCTAGTTCGGTTTCAGATGGTCCCATTTGCACCAATGCTGTACCAGCTTCGATACGAAGGAACTGGTCGTGGTCTTCGTGTACTTCAAGGCCAATATCGTCGCCAGGAAGAATCGACATGAGTGTCATTTGCAAGTTACTGCCTGTCCAGGCGGCAGTTCGGAACGTGTCGTTAGCAATGGTTAGTTCCTCGATGTTTACCACATAAGGGTTTGATCCATGATCATTCATAAAAATACCTCGTTTCTATACTTAGTATACTATTTTCTGGGGTCGATTTCTATCTGTTATAATAACCTTTGTACCCATTTTGGGTGAAAACACGCCCCGGTAGCTCAGTTGGATAGAGCAGAGGACTTCTAAGCCTAAGGTCGCTGGTTCAAATCCAGCCCGGGGTACCAAATTGTTACCCTGAAATTATCGTGGAATTATTCAAGAACCGAAAGGGCTATAAATAAAGAAAGTGGTTACTACTATGAAACCCCGTCTTATCGTTGAGCAAAAAATTACCGCCTTTGTGAACCGATATGAAATATATCGTGCGGCTGAAGATGGCACAAAAACAGACATGATTGCTTTTGCCGAGCAGAAGCGCATGGCATTTAAAGAGAAGGTAAACTTTTTTACCGACGCATCAAAGAATACTCTTGCGTTCAGTTTTCGAGCCGAAAAGGTAATGGACATTCACGGTAAATTTTTTGTTGAAGACGCTGAAAATAATAAAGTAGGCGCTTTTAAGAAAGAATTTAAAAAGTCTTTATTAAATAGTACCTGGAATATACTGGGCGCTAATGACAGCGTTGTACTAACGGTGAGCGAGAGTAACCAGGCACTTGCTATTATCCGTCGTTTTATCGGATGGATTCCCCTTGTTGGCGAGTTGTTTGAAACTGCAACAAACTTTATTAAGTATCACTTTTCATTCTACGATCCTTCCGGTGCCGAGGTTGGTGCCTACCGCAAAATGACGCTTTTCCGCGACCACTATACGCTGAGTCTTGATGATGTGACATATGCAGCACAGGACTGGCGTGTACTAGCATCGATGGCGGTTGCGCTTGATGCGCTTCAAACGAGATAAAACGAGGATGATCGAGTTATGAGTTCCATGAATAAGCTAAGGTTTATCAAGAAACAGCTAGAGAACGATGATATTTATACGTTTTACTTTACTCGGCCCGAAGGCCTGAGCCACAAAGCAGGGCAGCATGGTTTATTTATACTTCCGGGTTTTTATCGTCCTCACCCTTTTACGATTTCCTCTTCGCCTGGTGAAGAGTATGTCACTATCAGTACTCACGTAGATACGGGCAGCCGTTATAAGCGGAAATTGATGAACTTGAAAGATGGCGACTCTATACTCCTTCTTGGGCCGATTCTTAATTTCACGTTTCGCGATGATGTGCGGAGCTATGTGTTTTTAGCGCAAGGTATTGGGGTTACACCGTTTCGTTCAATGCTCGTACATGCACATAATGAAGCGCTTCCGATTACGACAACGCTCATACACGTTGATGGTAAGGGGCATAGTTTTCAGCAGTTAACGAAAGAATGCGCAACAAAGGCCTTCTATCCAGCGAGCCCCGATGTGTTCCGTGAGTTAGTTGCTTTACAGGATGCCTCGCAGCAGTTTTACCTTTCGGGAAGTCCTCGTTTCGTGAGCGCTACTCGGAAGTTGCTTTTGCAGCAAGGTGTAAAGCCGCGGAATATAAGTGCGGACTCGTTTCTCGGCTATTAAGTAGCTTCACGACACATTAGACCTTATATATAAACCTGGTATCATAAGCTCATGAAGACCTTATTTGTATGCCAAGCAAACGTTGCTCGCAGTCAAGCAGCAATGGAACTGTTTCGCCAAATGGGCCACGAGGCTGATTCGGCGGGAACAAAAGTTGATGCGCCGGGTAAAACGTTGGCTGAGCGCCCGAGTGCGAAAAATGTTGTACAAGTAATGCGCGAAGAGTATGGCGTAGACATGATTAATAACGTGCGCACGCAAATTACTAAAGAACTTGCGCAGCGGTACGACCAAATTGTTGTTATGGCCGAACACGAGACAGTTCCAGGCTGGCTGCTTGAAGATTCACGCGCCCTATTTTGGAAGATTGATGACCCGAAAGGGCAGGATATTGCATTCGTTCGCCGTGTTGTGGGTGAGGTTCGTGAGCACGTCGATTCGTTAATAAATGACTAGTTACGTATTTTAGGTGATGCGTTATAAGGATAGGGTAATTTGTAGTACAGGCTCATTCGTGTTAAACTACTTGATATGTCAAGTATTAATCAACAATCAAGCAATCATCAAATAACAAACGCACTACAGTTTTTTATTACACTCAATCAATCTTTTGCATCTATTAGCCGTAGGTTCGATCACATGGGAAGCATGGTAGGATTTAACGATTTTATTATTCTGTATCACCTTATGGTCGCGGATGATAATAAATTGCGCCGGATTGATTTGGCAGAGAAGACGGGTCTTACTGCCTCGGGTATTACACGGCTTCTTCCACCGTTGGAAAAATTAAAGCTTATCGAGCGAGAATCCAACCCTAGAGATGCTCGTGTTAGTTTTGTGGTGCTTACATCTGGCGGAAAGAGAATACTCGCAGAGTCACTTGAGCGTGCGGAATACGTTGCCGAAACGCTCACGCTTGATAGTAGCGAGAAAGATCTCCTTACGTTCTCTCACCTGCTTGCTGATATGAGGCGTAGGGCACTCTAAAGTTGTAAGTCGCGAGACTTGTATTTATTCCGTTACCGAATAGTGAATAGTCTGTAAAACTATTTTTCCATCCTTAATAACAATATTATTGCTGGGGAGTTGGCTGTACTTCTATGGTTTCTGGTGCGTTTATATTCGTCGTGTCACCGCTTGCGCCATTAAATAAATTCATGCCACCAAAGGCAAAGAACAGAATAATAAGAAGTACAATAACTGCTAATGCTATTAGCCATCCGTAAGTTGGTCGTCGGTCACCTTCTACTACAACCGTTTCTCGATCTCGTTCTTGCATATGAACTCCTTTACCTTACTTAACGTACTCTTAAGTGTAAATGAGCAACGAAAACGCGTCTGTGAAGTTTCTCACATAAAAATAGTACGAATATAGACTAATTTCCGTACTTTACTCAAGTGAAGCGGCAATTTTTTCTCGGAAAATTTCGAAGATCTGACGCCTTACTCGAACAAGTTCCAAAATTTCAGGGTCTTTGAGAGTAATGTTTACTGTCTCTCGTGTAAGCCCGGTCATATCAGCAAGGGTCTGCTGGGTAAGAGGGAAGTTTATTCGGTGCCATCCTGGTTTTTTCTTGTTGGTAGTGGCATGTTGACCGCTAAGGTAAAAAAGCGCTTGAAGTATTTTTTGTTTTGCTGAGCTTTTTTCGAGGCTTTTGAGACGAAGAACGATATGATCCATCTCTTCTGCGTACCAGCGAAGCGTATGGAAGGCATACTCCGCTGAGCTTTTTAGCTTATTTTGGAAATCAGACAGAGGAACGATAAGGACCTCTGTTTCAGCGATTGTTGCATAGAATGCATCGACGGCTTTTTTATCTTCAAAAGAATAAAAAAGCGGGAAGATACTACCTTCACCGCCAATATGCATAATTTTTTCATTGCCATCAGTATCAGTATCGTAAAACTTTACCGCACCGCTTTTAATAAACATCATATAATTTGGCGCATCACCATGATAAAAAATAATTTGCCCCGCGCTATAAGTACGCTCTAAGGCATTCGGAAAGTGTTTTTTTACCTCAGTTGGTGTGAAGATGTTCACATGATAATTGTGTCATAGTTTTCTGCTTTTGAGTAGAGCATTCTATATGCATTGTATAAGTAACTCAACAGACATAAAAAACGTAGTCTCATATAGTAGAATCACTACCGAAAATTAACAGGTAGAAAGGAGAGGATCCACATGAAAAGAACTCATCATGATCGAAGAGCGTTTATTGATCGATTAGAGAAAAAATACATCAAAAAAATCCAACTCCGGGCTTTCAGACATGAAAGCGAAATGATAAAGAATGAACTTAACGCACTGCGAGGGGCGGATACTCGGCGCATGAGAAGCAGGGAGTTCGATCTCTTCGATATCTCAGATCGAGACGCTATCTATTTGTAGCCGCACAGCGTAAATGTATAACGTAAAAGACCCCGCCTTTTAGGGGTCTTTTTTGAGCGAACGTGAGCCAGCAACTGGAAAGACGTTTCTTGACAACATAAGGTACTATGTATAACATAGAACTATACAACAAAAAATACCGACCACATGGTGAACGCGTGTGCGGTGATAATAACTAAGGATACTCATGCATACACTCGACATATTCCTGCGCGCGGGACGTAACCTCCGCGAGTCAAAAGCTCGAACAATACTAACGGCACTCGCCATTGCGGTGGGCGCAACAACAATTACTATCGCTATGGCCGCAGGTAACGGAGGGCGTGCTTATACAAATAGTGTTGTGCAGTCCAGTGGTGACGCTTACAGCTTGAGCGTATACCCTGAACCTGAGTCTGCAGAGGCGGTCACGGCGGGATTGCCTGAGTATGGCGCTACAAACGAAGAAGATGAGCTCCAGGATGTCGATCGCCTTACTGGAAAGGATATTGAGAGCCTAAAGAAACTTGAAGGTGTGCAGTCAATTAGCCCAATGCTCAATATAGAGTCAGAATACGCTACGCGTGGCGAAGGCGAAAAGAAATTAATTGCGCCGGTTTCTGTAAAAGACGACCGCACAAAAATCGACTTAGCCGCAGGTTCGCTAAACGATAATATGCCGGCAGCTGGGCAATTAATTATGTCGGAAGGATATCTTGAATCGTTTGGGTTTACTTCGGCCAGTGAAGCTGTAGGAAAGACGGTGTATATTAACATTCCGCAGTACACAAAGGATGGCGATACTGTTGCCTCGCGTGACTTTGCGTTTACGATTGCCGCTATAGATCGAAAAAGTGATACAAATCTTTACTACAATGAGGCGCTTCGTATTTCGGCGCACGATAGTCAAGCAATGTATACCTACCAGCACGGTGAAGAAACCGAAAAACAGTATTACGGACTTGTGGTGTTAGCGAAGCAGGGTGCCGATGTAAAGCAGTTGCAGCAATCTATTACCGATAAAGGATACCAGGTATATAGCCTCGAGGATCAACGAGAGCAATTGCTGCAGGTTATCGACATCGCTCAATGGGGACTGATTGGTTTCGGAGCGCTTGCGGTGATTGCATCGATTTTCGGAATTATTAACACGCAGTATATTTCAGTACTTGAACGCACACAGCAAATTGGATTGATGAAAGCTGTGGGTGCGCGTCGCAAAGATGTTTCGAGGCTTTTCCGCTATGAGGCTGCATGGGTTGGGTTGCTCGGAGGAATTATTGGAGTACTGATAGCGTTCTTGGTGACACTACTGAACCCTGTTATTGCAAATGTTCTCGAGTTAGAAGCCGGAACACAGTTACTACAGATGGATTGGCTCGCCAGCCTTGGACTTGTAGTTGGTTTGATGGTAATTTCCATCTTGTCGGGATACTTCCCTTCACGAAAAGCAGCCAAGCTCGACCCTATTGAAGCATTAAGGACGGAATAAGGAAGTAATTATGATTGAAGCAAAAAACATCACCAAAACGTTTGGCAAAAAGCAGAATATCTTCACCGCTCTAGACGATGTGAGTATCGCAATTCCAGACGGAGCAAGCGTCGCAATTCTTGGTAAGTCAGGTAGTGGTAAGAGTACACTTATGCATGCGCTAAGCGGGCTTGACCGACCACAGCAGGGCCAGGTTATTGTAGACGGGCAGGACATTCTGACATTAAAAGAAAAAGATATCGACCGTTTTCGCGCAAATAAAATAGGGTTTATATTTCAGAGTTTCTTCGTATCAGCCAACGAAACGGCGAGTGAAAACATCAGCCTTCCGTTAGAAATTGCGAATGTTCCGAGAGGGCAGCGAAAAAGGCGCATCGCTCGAGCGCTCGCGGCTGTAGAGTTGAGTGATAAGGCGATGAGTAAAGCACGCAACTTATCGGGTGGTCAAAAGCAGCGCCTTGCAATTGCACGAGCAATCGTGAATAATCCGAAAATCATCTTTGCGGATGAGCCAACCGGAAATCTCGACAGCGCTACGAGCGAGACGATCGAAAATCTACTATTTGACTACAATAAAAACCAGGGAACAACGTTAATTATCGTGACGCACGACCCTGAACTGGCGGCTAAGTGCGGGATTGTTATTACGGTTAAAGACGGTAGAGTTGAGTCGATTAATTAGGCTGTAAAAGCCTCGTGTATGTAAGCCATGGCTGAGCATCGTTCCTTGGTCGTGGCCAAGCTTTGAGCTCTAAACCATGTTCGGTAAGTTCGCGTTCTATGCTGCCCCGGTAGGCTTTCCAAGCTTCTGGGTCGGCAGCGTATAAGTGAGCAAGGTCGGCAGCGGTTGTGAGAACGGTGTTCATCTGCGCTTCGGATTGCGCACTCAGGGTTCTAAACTCGTAGCCAATTATATCGTCGCCCATGAGTTCTTCGGGGCGCCGTTTTAATGTGCCACCTTTTCCCTTACGTGCCCATGAGCCTTTCTTTGAATTGGCTGCGTCGATAATTCTTTGCGGGCTCGTACCGCCGGCTTGCTCGATGCCACATAAAAATGCAAAGGCGTCACGGTCATTGGTGATACCAGCAACGGTCATGTGGAGTGAATACTCTTGATCGTCGCGAAGAATTGCAGCGTCGTACAGAAGTGAAAGTTCGGCACTGGTAACACTTATATTATTGGTGGGTAAAAATGAAAACTCCCAATAGGCATCGGCACCAACGCGAGGGATGACATTTTTAATATGCTCCAAGACTGGTCGGAGCTGCTTGTCGTGTACGTCATACGCGTCGGAAAATGTCTGGTACGCTTCGGAGTTTTTATGTAGTGTTGAGGGTGACGAAAAGCGCTGCGAAAGTTCGGGAAATGCTTGGCGCCAGGTCATTTCGATTTCAATACCAACGGAAAGTGGACTGATAATACTCGGCTGCTCATAAGATTTAGGGAGTGAGAGATCGTTACGCATGCGATCAATTGCCGCAAAACGCGCGGTATCGCTAAAGGTGTTTTCGTCGCTCACGTATCGTTCCATTGCATTATTTTTACCCGAGGCGCAACATTACGCAAGGATAAGAGGAATAAGGGGTCGTTTTAGTTGCCACAAACCCCTTTATGGGCCATAATCTAAGGTAATGGGCAACGATAAAAAACAAACACATTTTACAGTAGTTTCACCGCAAGGTACCCTTACACTTAACGCTGGAATAGAGAAGGGTCGTCTTTGGTATAGTTTGTTAAATGGTGAGACGACGGTGATAGAAGAATCACGCCTTGCATTGTTTGATACGCAGCACGCCAATCTTTTAGCGGTCCACGGCGAGGTACAGGCCAAAGAGACATCGTTCGACGAAACCTGGGAGCAGCCGTGGGGCGAACAGCGTTTGGTGCACAATAATTACAATGAGCTTTCTTTACATACGGCCGATTTTATTGTTCGGTTTCGCTTGTTCGACGATAGCCTTGGCTTTCGCTATGAACTACTCGGCAGCGGTGACATTACGATTGCGCGCGAAGAAACCGAATTTAACGTTGATGTTGCCTCGCATGCCTGGTGGATTCCGGCACTTGGCGGCAACCACTACGAGCACTTATACAAGAAAACCGTACTTTCCGAAATCGATACCGCGCATACGCCGCTGACAATTGAACTACCAAATGGTACATTTACGGCAATCCACGAAGCAGCCCTCTATGACTATGGGGCAATGAATAGTATCCCAACGGAAAAGGGTGTCGTAAGTGCTATTACGCCACTGCAGGATGGCACTATTGCTCAGCTAAGCCTGCCATTTACCTTGCCATGGCGTACTGTTATTGTTTCTGCGACGGCGGCAGGGCTTGGTAACTCAAAGGTCATGTTAAACCTTAATGAGCCATCGAAGATTCAAGACACCTCATGGATCAAACCGATGAAATTTATGGGAATTTGGTGGGGTATGTTTATTGGCTACTACACTTGGGCGAGCGGCGAAAAGCACGGTGCAACTACTCGAAACGCACTTCGTTACCTTAACGCTGCAAAAGAATTGGGCATTGCCGGGCTACTGATTGAAGGCTGGAACGAAACCTGGGACGGTGACTGGACGAAAAACGGTGAGATTATGAACCACATGCAGCCGTACCCTGATTTTGATATTCATACCGTTTCGGCGTATGCCAAGAAGCTCGGCATTGAGCTGGTGGGGCATCATGAAACATCGGGCAATATTTCGCATTATGAATGGGAGCTTCCCGAGGCCTACGATTATTACAAATTATTGGACGTGCAGTATATTAAAACCGGCTACGTTGCGCCGCGCATGAATACAGGCGATTTTCACTCATCGCAAGTTGGCGTGCGACACTACCAAAAAACGGTGGAACTTTCGGCCGAGCGCAATGTGATGCTGGATATTCACGAACCGGTAAAAGGGACAGGAATCGAACGAACCTGGCCGAACTTATTGACCCGCGAAGGCGTGATGGGGCAAGAGTACGAAGGTGGCGCGGTAACTCCAGAGCACACAGCGGTGCTGCCGTTTACGCGCCTACTAGCTGGCCCGCTCGACTATACACCAGGGCTCTTTAACCTGAGTGGCACTAATCGTAAAGTACAAACGACCCTCGCAAAGCAATTGGCGTTTTACGTGACCATGTATAGCCCAATGCAAATGGTGGCCGACCTGCCAGAGCATTACGAGAGTCAGCCCGCGTTCCAGTTTATTAAAGACGTCCCAGTAAACTGGGAGACCACCGTTCCGCTAGAAGGCGTGATTGGTGATTATTATTTGGTGGCGCGCAAAGACCGCCATAGTGACGATTGGTATGTTGGTGGTGTAACCGACGAAACTGCACGAACCGTGACGGTGAATTTGAATTTCTTACAAGATCATCGAACATATACAGTGGCGCTGTATCGTGATACGCAGGAGTCTCACTGGAAAGACGCGCCAGAAGCATACGAAATTGAACAGCGAACCGTGACGAGCCTTGATTCAATTGAAGTATACATGGCGTCGGGTGGTGGGTTTGCGATGAGCGTTAAGCCAGCCGATGAAACACCGCGACCATATCCGCAGCAACCGTAATGCTTATTCTGTTAAAATAAGCATAATGAAAAAGACAGCAAAAACAAAAAAGCCAATCAAACATTTGATTGCCGAGATTGCAGGGTGGTACGGCGCACTAGCTATTTTAACTGGCTATGCGCTGGTGAGTTTTAATTTGGTAGATAGTGGCGGCTTGGCGTTTCAATTACTCAATCTAACGGGTGCGACGGGTATTTTTATTATCTCGGTAGTAAAGCACGTAGGGCAGTCGATTGTTTTGAATGTGTTCTGGGCGGCGGTGGCGATTATCGCTATTTTCAATATCTTTATATAATAGGTGTATGAGCGAACTAAAAACTAAGCCCACCGACGCGAGTGCCGAAGATTTTATTACCACTATTGAAGACGCCGTAAAGCGCGAAGATAGTATTACATTGCTTGAATTGTTCAAGCGCGCCACCGGCCAATCACCAAAAATGTGGGGCACGAGTATTATTGGGTTTGGGCAATACCACTATAAGTCAGAACGCAGTGCACAAGAAGGCGACTGGCCATTAGTTGCATTTTCACCACGAAAGCAAAGCCTTACACTCTACGTAATGCCGAGCGCTGGTGATTTTGACAAACAATTTGAAAAACTAGGCAAGTTTACTACGAGTGTGGGCTGTCTCTACATTAAGAAATTAGCTGATGTTGACGTCGAAGTGCTCGAAGAACTTGTAGGGCGTGCCTACGAAAAGTTCAAAAACGAGCTTACTTAAACTATTCGGTAATATCGCGAATAACGGTGATCTTTGCGCCAATGCTATTAAGACGGCGAGCAAGGTCTTCGTAGCCACGGTTAATTGAGTAAACGTTGCGGAGTGTCGATACACCGTCGGCAGCAAGCATAGCCAGAAGGATTACTACTGCTGGGCGAAGTGCCGGTGGGGTCACGATTTCAGCAGCGCGCCACTTAGTAGGGCCTTCAACGTAAATGCGGTGCGGGTCAACCAGTTCAACCTTTGCGTTGAGCTTGGTAAGTTCGGTTAGGTAGATGGCGCGGTTTTCGTATACCCAGTCGTGAATCAGGGTGCGACCCTTAGCGGTTGCAGCAATGAGGGCAAAGAACGGTAGGTTGTCGATGTTAAGGCCAGGGAATGGCATTGGGTGGATTTTGTCGATTGAAGCAACGAGTGTACTGACTTTCGTGGTAATGTCCACCAGGCGTGTGCGGCCATTGAGTGCAGTGTATTCGTCGGATAGTTCATACTGGAAGCCCATGTTTTCAAGGAACTTAAGGTCAATTTCGAGAAATTCAATTGGAGCGCGTTCGATGGTAATTTCAGACTTTGTGACAATCGCTGCGGCAATAAAGCTCATGACTTCGATTGGGTCTTCGGCAGGGGCGTATTCAACGTTTTTGTTAATGTCGCGCACACCATGCACGGTAAGGGTGGTTGTACCGATACCTTCGATTTTTACCCCAAGTTTTTCAAGGTAGAAACAGAGATCTTGAACCATGTAATTTGGGCTGGCGTTGCGGATGATAGTTACACCGTCGTTAAGAGCGGCAGCCATAAGAACGTTTTCGGTGACGGTATCGCCACGTTCAGAAAGTACTAATACGCGCTCGGGCTTCACCGGGTTGGCTGAGGCTTTGTATTTACCAGTTACTGTTTCGACTGAAAGGCCAAATGCTTTGAGGCCGTCGAGGTGGGGCTCAACGGTACGCTCACCGAGACTACAGCCACCAGCAAACGGAAGGTCGAAGGTTTTGTATTGGTGCATCAACGGGCCAAGGAACATAATAATGCTGCGGGTCTTTTTGGCCGCCTTAATGTCCATTTGATCGAGCTTGAGTTTCGCAGGCGGAGTGATTTCAAGGTCACTTTCGTTAAACCAGCGTGTTTTAACGCCAATGCTATTGAGTACTTCAATGATACGGTTCACCTCTTCAATACGAGCAACGTGGCGAAGTACGGTGGTGCCACGGTTCAAAAGTGAGGCGCAAAGGAGCGCCACGGCAGCGTTTTTGCTGGTTTTAGCGGTAATACGACCAGAAAGCTGGCGGCCGCCTTCGACGCGGAAGTTGATTGACCCCGCTTGGTTAATAGAAACAATCGGGCTCGAGAGCACTTCGCTGATGCGAGCGAGCATATCAAGGCTGATATTTTGCCCACCCTTTTCGATGCGGTTAATGGCACTTTGGCTGGTGCCGAGTGATTTGGCGAGTTCAGCCTGGGTCATGCCACGATTTTGACGAGTTTCTTGAATGAGAGTGCCGATTTTGGCGGCGTATGATTTAGATTCCATAGTGATTATGATATATCTTCTATGATATAAATTCAAGCTCTCCTGTAAGCTGCATTATACGGCCAGCCCCCGCAGAATACCTTCCTCTAGAGACCGTTACACGCCTTTAAAATTTGCACCGTGCTAAATTTTAAAGGGTTGCACTTCGCTTTTAGTCTCTTTCGGAAGGTATTCTGCGGGGGCTGGCTGTATAATACTAGTAAACGAGGAGATAAAATTTATGAATACACGCCCTATAGTCCAAAATGACGATGAAATCGCACGGCTGATTGCTGGTGAGGAAAAACGCCAACAAGAGGTGATTGAGCTTATTCCAAGTGAAAATTACGTAAGCGATGATGTTTTGGCTGCTTTGGGGAGTGTTTTCACAAATAAGTACGCCGAGGGGTACCCGGGGAGGCGCTACTACGGAGGTCAGGAATTCACCGACCAGGTAGAGCAGTTGGCAATTGATAGGGCAAAGGCGCTCTTTAGGGCAGATCATGCCAATGTGCAGCCGCACTCTGGCGCGCCGGCTAACGAGGCGGTATACAGCGCTTGGTTGGAGCCAGGTGATACGGTGCTTGCTATGGACCTTGGACATGGAGGCCACTTAACGCACGGCGCCCCTGTTACGCGTAGTGCAAAACTGTATAATTTTGTGCGATACGGCCTAAAAAATGTTGAAACGGGTGAGATTGACTACGATGAACTTCGCCGCTTGGCGCTTGATCATAAGCCTAAATTGCTTTTAGCGGGCTTTAGCGCCTACCCAGGCCAGTTAGACTACGAAAAGTTCGTAAGTATTGGTAACGAAGTTGGAGCGCTCCTGATGGCTGATATGGCCCATGTAGCGGGTCTTATTGCGGCCGGGGTGGCCGACAACCCGTTAGATTATGGTTTTCACGTTATGACCACGACAACGCACAAAACGTTGCGTGGGCCACGCGGAGGTATGATTCTTTCTATGGGGACCGTAGGTAACCCTTTGAAAGCACCAGAAAAGACAATCGATAACATCCCAACGCTGATTGACCGTGCGGTATTCCCGGGAACCCAAGGCGGACCACATATGCATAGCATTGCGGCGAAGGCGGTTGCTCTGAAAGAGGCGGCACAGCCAGAATTTAAAGCCTATGCCGAGCAAGTTTTAAAGAACGCCCGCGTACTTGCCGAAGAACTAAAGAAGGGTGGCCTGCAGCTCGTTGCCGGTGGTACAAAAAATCACCTCATTTTGGCAAATGTCTACGAAAGCTTTGGTATTGATGGAAAGGAGGCACAAGAACGCCTTGAAGCAGCCGGTATTACGGTGAATGCGAATGCGGTACCGAATGATACATTGCCACCGTTTAGGCCGAGTGGGATTCGTTTGGGGACGCCGGCGATTACGACAAGGGGGGCTACTGAGGAGAATATGGTGGTGATTGCCGCGAAGATTATCGCAACCCTATCGTGATAATGGTTTGTCCTATATGAAAAACACCCCAGAATCGGGGTGTTTTTCATATAGAAATGCCAGTTAGTTAGGCAGGAATTCCAACAACTGTACCAGTACATGTACCGAGGTTGATATCTGTAGCTTGGCTAGAGCTCTTTGAGTAATCCCACCAGGTAATACGTGCACCTGTAACGGTAGAGCTAGAAAGGGTGCCTGTGTGACAAACACGAACCTGAACGTAGCCAGTGCCTTTAAGTGTTGTGCCGTCTGCGGTTGGTGCACTCGCTCCAAAGCTTGCTGAAGGAAGTGTCCAAGATTCGTTCGTAGCAGTTAAATCTGCTTTTGAAATAGGGTAGTAACCCTCTTCCGCTTGGTAGAGCTCGATCTTCTTTTGTACTGTTGCTGCGGTTGACTGCGCAGAAGAAGCGTTCGCTTGACTAGTAATACCGTTGTAAGAAACAATAGTAATTGCTGCCAAGATGGCGATAACAACGACTACGATCAAGAGTTCAACGATAGTGAAACCTTGGTTTTTAGCTTTGATATCTGTGAAACCCATTGTGAGGTGCCCCCTATTTAAAATGGTTACGATTAATATAGTAAGTGTACTATAGGGGGTGTCGCTTTTCAATAATAAAAAACAAGCCCTACATAGGGCTTGTTTTGGCTAATTATAGAAGACTAAGTCCAGTAAGTGGTTCCACAGGCTGTTGGGTTACCGGCGTTAACGCTCTCGATAGCCTTTGTATCAAAGTTGTAGTACTCAACACGAATGCCGCCAGTACAGGTAGTAATGCGAACAGTGTCTTTACCGTTATCGGCATCAAGACTACTAGCCACCTTGAGCGTGGCGCTTGGGATGTAGTACGGTTTGCTCGAGTCGGCAGTTGCAATAAGGTTCGCCTTGGTCGGCCAGGTGCTCTTTTCTGCGTAGTGAAGTTCAATTTTCTTTTGTACAGATGCTGCGGTAGATTTTGCTGATGAGGTGTTCGCCTGGCTAGTAATACCATTGTAAGAAACAATAGTAATTGCTGCCAAGATAGCGATAACGACTACAACGATCAAGAGTTCAACAATGGTGAAACCCTGGTTAGCTTTGATGTTTTTGAAACTCATGTGAGTTGCCCCCTATTAAATGATCAAATTAATGTCTTATATTGTAACTTTACTATTTTCGGCGAGTAAGCACAAGTGGTTTGGGGGCTACTGCTCGGCAGGGAAGGAGATATTACTGAGTGAGTAGTAGCCGTTGTTTGAGCCCATGTAGCGCACTTGGCCGTTTGGCAGGACGTCGAGGCGCGAGAAAGAGTCGGAGTTTTGCACGACCGTAAAGAGGAGGCGGTATTTTGGCCTGAAGCCGGCAGGGAGGGTGGCGATGGTCGTGTCGTAAGTGTTTGTGCCATTACGAATGAGCCCTTTAAGGTGAACGATACCGTCTGAGGTTTTGGTGTACTGGGCAGATCCATATGGCGAACCATAGTTTGCCCAGCTGTTGCCAAGTGCGAGGTTGCTCCAGGTTGCTCCTGCGGCATTTGGCATATAGCTGGTGTTAATAGAAAGCCAACCTGCAGAAACGGCAGAGCGAGTAATGAGGGTACTTGGTGAAGAGTTTGCACCAAAGGCGCCGAAGGCGCTATTCGAGTAAGAGGCCATAATGTGGTTGAGCGGTGGTGTAGCGGCAGCCGGAAGGGCGGCAATTGTTGTCCCTGTTGTGGTGGTTCCGCCTGAAATAAGGCCCTGAATTGAGACGCGTCCCACAGAGTCTATTGCGTACGTAGGGGTACCGTAGCTTCCACCGTAGTTACCCCAGCCATTTTGCAGTGTAAGGGCTGTGCGCGAGCCCGAATCTCCTGCGAGGTAGCGAATGTTATCGAGCGACATCCAGCCGCCACTTCCATTTGTTGAAAATACTAGTTGAGCGCCGTCGTCTGATGGCGAGACGTCCATTCGAGCACTCACGTTTGCACTTGCGGCAGAGCCGAAGATAAGTCTTTGCGAAGGATTGTAGTCACTCGGGAGTGAGGCCATTATCGTTCCGGCTGCGGGTGTTGTGGCGTTCTTTACGAGCCCACGGAATAATACGTAGCCTGATTTTGTTTTTGTATACGCCGCAGCACCGTAGTCGAGTGAATAATCGGTCCAGCCACCGTTAAGGGTGAGCGGTGCCCAGAGTGGAATAGGTGTTGTTTCGTTGCCGTAGCCAGATGCACCGGCTACGTTATGGGCGCGGACGCGAGCGTATACGGTGTCTTCATGGCCGCCTTCGGTGACGGTGTATGAGCGGCTGTTGTTGTCGAGGCCGGTTTCGCCGGTGACCCAGGCGCCGCTGTTGATACGGTAATCGATGCTATACGAGGTAGCGGTGTCGATACGTGGCCATGTAAAGGTGACGTTGTGGCCATCAGAAACGGTCCCAGAGACGACAGGGACGCTTGGGGCAGCGCTTGGAGGCGGCGCTTCGTAAATAGCCGAGGCATTGGTGTCGAGGCGAGTAACGCGGAGCGTGCTCGTTTTGCTAATATCGCGGCCGGCAATTGCTTTGGCTGAGGTGAGGGAAACTTCAATAGTAGTGTCGCTTTGAAGTGCGGTGTTGCGGGTTGCGACGCTGCCGCTGCCTTTGGCGGTGGCGTCTGGCGAGGCGGTGTCAGCTGAGCGATAGTAGTTGAATACAAAGCCCGCCTGGGTAATGTCGTCAAGAATTCGTTCGTCGTTTGCTTTGCAGAACGGGAGTGAGGCGGGTGCGTAGCCATTAATACAGGTTGGGATCTGCCAAGGTGGAGTCGTGCCGCAGCGGGCGCCGGCACTGGCGTAATCGGCAGGCATAATAACGCGTCGCCATAGGGAATTATTTTGAATAAAGTACACAATATTCATGGTCATTGGCGTATTTTTTGAATATTCGAGCGCATTGTTACAGTTATTTGGCGTATTGGGTGTGTAAACAAGCTGGCTTGTTGAACTTACAGGGTTCGTGGTAGTTACGAGCGCGTTCAAAATAATGCTTGCTGGAGAGCCACCGGTGCCATTGTTAGTAAACTTCACAGTGCTCCCGGCAGTGGTGCTCGTGCCAAAGCCTTGCTTGGTGGTGGCAAGGTCAATATTCGTTTCACCAATAAAGGTGGTACTTAGCTTTACGTCCTGTTCTATACGGTTAAGTGCGCTCTGTACGTCAAATGCTAAAACGTTTGCACCACGAGATGACATAACTTCACCAGTCAGGTTTACAAGGAGGGCAATAAAGGCACCAATGAGCAAAATAACAATCGGTGCAACGACCATCATTTCTACAAGCGTAAAGCCGCGAGACACTGACGCTTTCAGTGTATCTGTAAAGCGCCGCATTACCTTGTGCTCCCATCAACAAAGGTGGCGATTTTTACCGTGTTTGCATCGACGCCCACGCCGTAGGTAACGATTACCTCAAGCTGGCTAATAGACGGTGCGTCAGCCTGAGGGCAGGTGATAGTTGCTGAGACGGTCGCGTTGTTTGTGCCCTGAAGGCTAACGGGCTCGCTAGCGGCAGGAGTCAACGGAGTGCAAGGGTTGGTGGCCGCGGTTGAGTGGCGGCGAAGGTGCTGATAGGCAACATTGCTTGCTTCGGCTTCTAGGCGAGTTGCGCCGCCGTCTTTAATGACAACGTTGAATAACTGATAGCCAGCCACAAGAAACGCGGCGGCCACAAATAAGGTAATCAGCAGTTCGACTGCCGTAAATCCGTGGCTAGTTTTAGTGTAAACGGTGGTTATCATGCCTGGTGTTTACTCGTCACCATTTTTATAGTGTCAGAGGCTTCCTCGTAGTAGTAAATGTTAAAACGCCGGCATTCACCGCTAATAAATGGGTCAACACAAAGAGCGCCGTTAACGGTAAGCGGTTGGTAAACGTACACGTCGTTAGTGCTAGAAGGTTTTGGGAGGATGCCGGCGGTAGTGGTGACCGTATTCGTGGCTGCAACAAGACTAATGGGTTGGTTAAGTTCAACACCGGGCGCACGAACATTCTTTAAGTCGAGGTCAGGCAAAAACTTTTTTAAGTCAGCCTCAGAAATATACCCTGATTCGAGGTATCTGCCGCCAATAAACTGCGTTTCGTCGTAGTTACTGCTGTAGTACGTTTCAAGGTGAAGACTAATCGCTTCAACGTCGCCTTTGCGTTCAGAGTCGCGGGCGTTCACTTGAGTGGCGTTGAGTCCAACAACGGCAAGCGTTAAAAGAATACCCATAATGGTAATTGTAATAACTAGCTCAACTACCGTGAACCCACGCTGTATCATATATATAGCATAAGGGGTTTAGGGCTATAGTGCAAGGAAAACTAGGCAGGAATCTCGAGTGGTTCTTGCTCGATTTGGACACGGAATGTGTCGCGCACTTTGCCGGCAATAGTGTCGCGGGCAGCAGCAAGGTCGGCATAGCCAGTTGCTGATTCGTTAATGAGCACTAGGCAGTTTTTTTCGTTGACGCGGAAGCCGTTGAGGAGCTGGCCTTTAAAACCAGCCTGTTCGATCAACCAGCCAGACGAAACTTTTACGCTACCATCGGCCATGCTGTAGGTTTTTGCTTCGGGAAAGTTTTTCAAAAGCTCTTCAGCCTGCCAAGCTTCGATGATGGCATTTTTAAAGAATGAACCAGCGCTTGGCTTTACGGCAGGGTCGGGGAGTTTGTCGGCGCGAATTGCGACAACGGCATCACGAACGGTTTGCTGGGTAAAGAGGACGATATTCTTTTCGTCGAAGTACGCTTGGAGCGAATCGTAAAATGGTGGCACGGGCTGTGTTTTTGAAAGTTTCAGGGTAATACTCGTAATGATGTAGCGGCCCTTTGCGTCGCCGCGGAAAATGCTGTGGCGATAGCTAAATCCACAATCGGCATTTTGTAGCTGAACCATGGCGTTGGTTTGTGTGTCGTAAGCTTCGAGCGATACAAGCGTTTCAGATATTTCTTGGCCGTAGGCACCCACGTTTTGTACCGGTGCCGCTCCGGCGGTTCCTGGAATGGCCGACATAGCCTCGATACCACTGAGTCGCATATCAACGGTACGTGCTACAACGGTATCCCAGTTTTCACCAGCACCAATTTTAATTGTCGTTGAGTTAAGGTCATCGGCTAGTACCTCGAAGCCAGGAATTTTAATACGAATCACCAGGCCTTGATAGCCTTCGTCGTGGGCGATAACGTTGCTGCCGCCACCTAAAATAAAGAAAGGAACATTTTTTGCCTGGGTGTCTAGGTAGAGTTCGTGAAGCTCCTGAACAGTATGTACTTCAGAGAAAAACTGCGTTGGTCCGCCAATGCGCATGGTTGTAAGATTTTTTAGAGGAGTGTTGGTGTGAATATTCATGAGTCTTATTAATTATAGCTTTTTTAAAAATATTATGCTACAATTACCCCTGTACTTTTGGTACGAGATGCGAAATAGCACGCACCCGTAGCTCAGTGGATTAGAGCACTGGTCTTCGGAACCAGGTGTCGCAAGTTCGAATCTTGCCGGGTGTACCATATTGACTTTTAGCGCATAATGTGCTAAAGTAGAAAAGATATGGGTCAGTAGCTCAGCTGGTTAGAGCGTCTGCCTCTTAAGCAGAATGTCGTGGGTTCAAGTCCCACCTGACCCTCCAAGGAAATTCGCCGTCTTCACGCATTGTGGGACGGCGATTTTCGTAGGTTTAATTGTTGCGTAGAATTTGATAGGCTTAAGATATGAAATTACTCGATGGACGCGAACTCGCTGATTACGTAAAAGAGCGTCAAGCTAAGCAGGTACGCGCGCTGCGCCAGGCCTGGAATACTTACCCAAAACTTGCCATTATTGTCGCCACCGAAAACCCGGTGATTGATGTATTTGTGCGACTAAAACACGCCTACGGCGAAGACGTATTGGTCGACGTTGATATCCACAAAGTGAGCCAGTCGACTGTGGCAACGCTCATTCAAACGCTTAATGCCGACGACACCGTGCACGGAATTGTGTTGCAACTGCCATTGTCTGATCCTAGTGAAACCGACGCACTTGTTGCATTAATTGCACCTGAAAAAGATGTTGACGGCCTTGGCCCGAATTCAGCGTATGTTTCGGCAACCGCGACAGCAATCGATTGGTTGTTAGCGGGCTACAACGTAACACTTAAAGATCGCGTTATTGCGATTGTTGGTAATGGCCGATTGGTCGGCGCCCCGCTTGCAAAGCTATGGCTTGGCGGTGGGTTGAATGTGAGCGTTTACGACGACACTGAGACTGATCTACAAGGCGTGTTGCGCGCGGCGGATGTTATTGTAACGGCAACCGGCGTTCCTGGCCTGATTACCTCGAATATGGTTTCACCCGGCAAGGTAATTGTTGATGCTGGAACCGCTTCAGAGGGCGGCGTTATAGTAGGGGATGTAGCATCTGACCTACGAGAGCGGCAAGATATTACGATCACGCCAGTTAAGGGTGGGGTAGGTCCACTGACGATTGCGGCATTGTTCGACAATGTTATTACTGCTGCTCGAAAAACAGCCGATACTCAATAAGTAGTAATTACTGTCCGAGCGCTTCCTTAGCGCGCTGCACTACTTGCCGCGGTGTGAGCTCTGCTTTCACAATATAGCTGTGAATCCCAAGAGCGCGAATGCCTTTTGGTGCTTCTTCTTCACCAAGGTTAGTCAAGATAATAACGGGTGTGTGCGTACCCCATGGTGCTTTTCGAATTGCCGCTAATACTTCGTTGCCGTTCATTTCGGGCATTTGAAGGTCGAGGAGCACAAGGTCGGGCGCAAAGTGTTCAACCAGTGCGACGCCTTTTTTGCCGTTGTCGGCAAGTTGCACGTCGAAACCGTCGGCTTCAAATTTCATACGGTACATTTGGCTAATGACAGAGTCGTCTTCGATAATGGCAATTTTAGTCATAACTATATTATACTGTAAATGTGATTGAAACGCTTATCGTTATTGGTGGGATAATTATTGCGGCGATGGTAGGCGTTTATATTTACACGCGCGACATCCACTTGGTGTTTGTGCGTGGTCTTTCGTATATTTTTACGCTCATTGTGCTTACCTGTATTTATTTACTTGCGGCAGCGGCATTGCTGTTCTTTTTTTCGTACGCCAGCCCGCAACAGGCAGTAGGTACCCCATTTGGTTTTGCGGCGCTCGCTCCAGCCTTGCTTGTGGCCGTGTTATTCCCATGGGTGAAGCGTTTTATGAATCGTTTAACCGACAAAATGCTGTACCGCGACAACTATTCGATTTCGTACTTTGTTGGTGGCGTGAGTCAAATACTCAACTCAACTAACGACCTTCGAACACTCCTCGAACGAATCTCGGTTTTTGTGGCCTCAACGGTAAAAACGAGCCAGGTATTTTTCTTGGTTCATTTGCCCGAAGGTCGTTATATGACGGCTGGGACTTCACGGCATGCACGGGTGGTACCGAGCGAATTTTTGGGTTATAACGACCAGTTCGACGAGCACACGAAAATTGTTACCGCTGCTCAACTTGAAAAATCACACCCACTGCGTCGGATGATGGTAAGTCACAGGATTACTGCATTGGTGCCGCTTTACAAGCGGGGTGAAGTAACTGGGTTCCTATGTTTAGGCATGCCACGACGGGGTGTGTATACAACACGCGATGTCCGTGCGCTCTATTCGATTACCGATGAATTGGTGATTGCAATTCAAAATGCTCAATCAGTCGACGAAGTGCGCAAGCTCAACAGTACTCTCGAACAACGCATTAGTGCTGCTACTGGTGAACTGCGCCGCAGTAACGCACAGTTGCAGCGGCTCGACAAAGCTAAGGACGAGTTCATTAGTATGGCGAGTCACCAGTTACGAACACCCCTTACAAGTATTAAGGGCTACCTAAGTATGCTGATTGAAGGTGATATTGGCGATGTCACAAAAGACCAGAAGAAGGTACTCAGTGAGGCATTTGTGAGTAGCGAACGGATGGTCCGATTGATTGGTGATTTCCTAAATGTTTCGCGACTGCAAACCGGTAAGTTTGTGATTGAAAAAAGGCCAGTAGATCTTGCAAAGCTCGTGCAGCGCGAGATCGATGGGCTTGAACAAAATGCGCTGGCTCGCAATATGAGGTTTGTGTATAAAAAGCCAAAAGATATTCCTCACGTAAACATCGACGAAAATAAGGTGCAGCAAGTAGTAATGAACTTCTGTGACAATGCCATTTATTATTCAAAAGAAAAATCAAAAATCACCGTAACACTGCAAAAGTCGGGTAATTCGGTGGTCTTTAAGGTAATTGACACAGGAATTGGTGTTCCAAAGGCCGAGCAGGTACGGCTGTTTCATAAGTTCTTTAGGGCAGAAAACGCACGACGTGTGCGTCCAGACGGTACGGGCGTCGGGCTTTTCTTGGCAAAAAAGGTGATAGATGACCATGGTGGGTCGATCATCTTTGAATCAAAAGAGGGTAAGGGAAGTACCTTTGGGTTCCGCCTGCCTATTGAGTAGCGATTCGGACAAGTTCAAGAATTAGCCAGACCACCAAAATAATGACCACGGCCGTAATAATAATCGGCTTGGCTATTTTTTTGTGCTCAAACCACCACTGTCCAACCTTTGAACGGTTGGCGGCGCTAATGCGTGTGATAGATGGTTTGATGAGTGCGGCATCGGCCCCACGGTACTGCTTGTTTCGTTTCTTCTTTGCTTTATTCGACATAACTATTTCTAGTATACCAAAAACCCCGCTCGAAAGTGAGCGGGGTAGTGGTAGTGAAGCCAGACTGCTTCGATTGCCTGTGTAGGCAAGGGGTGAGCGGTCAGACTCTATTATTGGTTCAATGCACGGCGGCTTGCAATGTAGTAGGCAAGGCTCGCGATGAGTGCACCGAGGCCAACGATGGCAACAATGTTTTCGCCAGCACCAGTCTGAGGAAGCTCAGGTGGTGTTACTGGAGTTTCTTCACACTTGCTAAGGTCGGTGGTGTGCTTGTTTGCATCAAAGTCTGCTTCGTTAATAGTAACGATAGTCTTTGTTGTAATGTCACACACTTCAATCTTAGCTGGTGGAGTTTCTTTACAGTCAGCAAGGTTCTTGCTGTGCTTGCTTGCGTCAAAATCAGTTTCCTTGATGGTAATGATCTTCTTAGTTGCAAGTTCACACACCTTGATGTCCTTAACGATAACAGTTTCACAGTCCTTTAGGTTCTTGCTGTGCTTGCTTGCGTCAAAATCAGTTTCCTTGATGGTAATGATCTTCTTTGTAGCAAGTTCACACACCTTGATGTCCTTTGGCGGAACGTCTTTCACCTTGAATGAACCCTTACAGTTTTCGCTGGTAACGGTCTTTTCAACACCATCTACTGAAACAGTGATG
>JBOHNV010000012.1:0-28937 GCA_050730895.1 Candidatus Microsaccharimonas sp. | reverse complement strand
ACTGAAACAGTAATGGTTGCCTGAACAGTGTAGGCGCCAACCTTAGATTGGCTGTAGTTCAAAGTTTTAGCGGTTGAAGTCTTGGTGTCAACAATGGTGCCTTGTGCGTTACGGATAACATAAGTCACCTTCTTAAAGGTTGCGTTTTGAACAGTGTAGTCGACAGCAAACTTGAAGTTTGTGCGATCTACAGTAGTCACCTTGAGTGAGTCACAGGTGTACTTAGCGACAGGCTTACAAGTCTTGTCGATAACAACGGTTGCTGTGTCTTCTTTGTGTCCAGCGCTTGTGGTTGCACGAGCGGTGTTTACAAGAGTATTTGTACCACACTCGAGCTTATCTTCGCTTGGAAGTTTTGCGCTGAACTTAAAGTATACATTGCCCTTTGGCTGGTAAGAACCAGCGTTGTAGCCAGTTGTTGTAATACCATCCTTGGTTTCTTTGTATTGTCCACCGGTTGTTGCGTTGGCAATAAGTGAGCTACCTGCAACGTAGTTTACGCCAGCAGGAAGCATGTCGCGAAGTGAAACGTTGTCTTGTTGTGTTGTACCAGTGTTTTGGTAGGTAACGCGGTATTGAACAGTGCTGCCAGCTTTTGCCTTTGCGCTGTCGTCTACCCATGTCTTACCAGCGTCAACGCTTACTTGCTTTTTAACAGTAAAGTTTGGTTGGTCAACACGAATTTTGAAGTTAACAAAACCAGAGTATTCGTTACAGCCAGGAACAGTACCGTTTTGGCTGTCGTAGCCAAGGTTTGCGCCGGTTGTAAAGAGGGTGTCTGGAAGCTTCTGGCCGTTAATTGCTCCATTGCTTACAAATGTTGCTGAGTTAGAAACATAACGAAGTGCAACTTGACCGTTGGTCGAGTTCTTTCCGTAGGCTTCGTCCCAAACAGAAACTGGGTTTGCGTTTGAAGCAGAAATTGTACCGGTGAACGCAGCGTTAACGCCAGCGTTTACAACACCAGGGATTTCCATCTTAAGCTTTGCGTTTTGGGCAATACCCTTACCGCTTGCATTAAGGTTTGATGCGGCGTTGTTGTGGAAGTACACAGAAACGTCGTAGACCTTACCCGGGGTAAGGGCAACGTTGTCGCCGTAGTTTGCGCTACCGCTTTCGCGGATACGTACGAAGTTTCGCTCATCGCCAACCTGTTTGTTGTCGGTGATTGAGTTAAAGGTGACGTAAGGAGCAGGGTTCGCTCCGGTGAATGTTGGTCGGTCAGGGCCCCATGCGAACACAGCGGCTGGAATAATGATTGCAGCTGCAACCATACCAACGAGCGCTGTAAATCGCTTCGGTGCACGACGGACGAGAGACATAAGTTTACTCATATCTTGACTCCTTTTCTTGATCTTATCTCGCAGACATAGATCAAATTATTAATGAATAGTGAACACTAGGATAGTAATGAAACATTGTTGCCGGGTTGTTAACAGCTATCAAATCGGATCATTACAATGTGCACCTCTGTTTGAGGCACGAGTTAGTTGGGTAACTCACGAGGAGTCAGACTCTTACTAGAGAACCGTACGGTTCAATCTAGGAATCTAACTCCTCGAATAGTGCTATAGGGGTTGGGAGTGGGCGAGCTGCGGTAGGGCAGCTCGCCCACTCGAATGGACGGAGGTGTTAGCACATACTTTCCCCGGTATCGGGGTCGGTAATGCAGGTATCTCCGTCGGTGCCACCGTCATCCTGGTTGGTGACTGTGTCGTCGACCACGTCGTCCGTTCGGTCGTCGCCACCCGGCGTTGCGTCGGGAGCGACTACCGTGTTGTCCGGCAGGTCAGGCGTTGTGTCCCCAGACTTGGTGTCTTCGGGAACCTTGTTGTCGATGACGTTACCACTGGTATCGCCATTGTCCTTCTGGTCCTGTGACAGATTGCCGTCCGTCAACTCGCCGGGTCCCAGAGGGATCCAGCCAGGGTTGGTCGGCGACTTGTTCCAGTCCTTCGGCTGCAGGCAGTCCGGGGAATCAACCGGGAGGTTGGGGTTCCACGGGCAAACCGGCTTCGGGTACTCGCAGTTCGGCGGCGTGCCGGTCGTGCCGGGAGGGCACTGCGGCTTCACGCAAGAGCTATCCGTGCAGGCCCACACCGCCTTTGGCACCCAGTGAAGGTTGCCGCAGTCGATGAAGATGCCAGCGCCACGACTTCCGTCGAGGCCCACAGGAGCTCCCTTTTCGTCGAACTTGATGGGCATCAACGACACGCGAACCATGTTCTGTGTGTCGAAGTATTCGCCCATCTTGGGGGACTGTGCAGTCCCCGCCTGACGAGTGTTGATGAACCCGTTGTTGATCCGCTGGATGGGGAGCTCATCGACAGTCATGCCGATGGTCTTCTCAACCTCGGGGGTGAAGTAGTCGCGCACCATGTCTCGAGCCTGCTCGTCCGTAAGGTTGGGCTGGTTGAAGACCTGGATTGCGAGTGCGTTCACACCCTGGACCTTGCCGTCCTTCATCTTGTTCACCGAAGCGAACTTCAGGACATCATCCCACGTGAAGCCCGTCTGGGCTGCTCGTTCGTTGATGCCATCGATGAACCACTGCTGGGTACCCACACGCTCCACCAGGCCGGCCCACGAAAGGGTCTGCGCGGTGAAGCGAAGCGAGCCGTCCAGAAGCGGCGGAGTGGCTGCCTGTGTCGTGGTGTCAATCACGAGGGTGTCGCTTGTCCCGCTCACGAGCGGGAGGTTGACGATGGACCCATCGAGATTCTCGACACCAACGATGCCGTCCTCCGATGCAGTATCGGAAGAGCCGGTCTCGCAGTCCACGCTAGCGCGGACCTTGAGCGCACCGATAACCTCGGTGAGTACGGCCTCGTCCGTCGGGTTGGCGATGCCCCACTCCTTCAGCGCATTGCGCTTTCCGGAGTCGGGCTTCGCGTCTGCCGCGGCCGTGACGTACTCGAGCACCTCGTTGGCCGAGTCGCCGCACAGGGCGGTGACTTCGGTCGAGTCGGTGAGGTTGACGGGGTCGGTGGTTCCTGCCGAGGCGGGAGCCATGCCGGTGGCGCATCCTGCGAGCAGGAGTGCGGCCACCACTGGTGCAGCCAGAGCTGCCAGTATGCGCTTCATGAGCGCACCTCCTTAGTGATTGGTGCCGCGCTTGCGCGACGGGATGTTGGACAGTGCCAGTTGGATGATGAACGCTTCGAGTGCGGTGATCAGCACGAACGCCAGGAACGGCATGAAGCCGAATCCGATGTCGTGCCAGTTGACCTGGAGCAGCGGCACGAATGCCAGTCCCAGTGCGAGGAACGCGACAGCCACGATGATGAGCACCCACTTGTGTTGACCGCTCTTCCAGAGACGGTGAACGTAGTAGATGGCCACGCCGATGATTGCCAGCGCTCCGATGAAGCCCAGGAACGATCCGACACCTCCGAAGAGGAAGCCGAGCGTTGCCGAGAGCTGTTCACTGCTGAAGCTGAGCTGACCCTCGAAGCCCGTCGACAGTCCGATCGTGTAGACCAGAACGAAGCCGATGAGATTGAGGAGCAGTAGCACGCCGAAGGACGTCCAGAAGAGCCGGGCGCGACTGACAAGCAGCAGCGGGGTCTTCGGGAGTGTCGATTCTTCGGTGGTGACGGTTGCAGACATGATATACTCGTTTCTCCCTCCCACGGGAATGGTGTGCGCGTATTTCGCGCATTCTTCAATGCGGAAATCGCAGCTGTCTCCCCGGGAGGGTAGTTCGGGAGCAGCGCGTCAATCCGTATAAACGAACTGGCGCGCTGCTTCCGAGAAGTACTGTCTAAACCTATAGCAAATCAGTGCATAGAGATGCACTGTAATGATCCGATTTGTTAACGACCTCCTCACCCTGGTGTTGTCTCTCAAACCACACCCGTGAATGATGTTCTTAATGTATCACAAAATGCTCAAATTGTCAATGCTTTATACAATATATATACATAAAGCACAAGCAATTTTAGATATAACGCTGTAAACGACACTATGGGTAGCGGTCTTTTCGCTGATATTAGACTTAGTTACGCTATATGTAGCGCCCTTATCTGTAACTGCACACTACACAAGATAATATTTGACATTCTTTGTCAATAGGCGTATATTCTTCGCTATGTGTAGGCTGCGAAAACAGCTACCATTTTCCATCCCCTCGGAAGATGATGCCAATAGGGCTACACTACTCGGGTAGACCGAGGAGACAATAAGGGGTCACATTGACCAATAGCAACAAGATCGAGGTCGGGATCTTCGAGGTGGCTAACACCGAGGAGCTGCGCAAGACATTCGCGTGGACGCATCAGAAGATGAGCGCGTCACTCCCGTCCGAGAACCAGTTCGGCACAGAAGAACAGCGCACAATGATGCTCGCCTGTCGTGAGCTTCCTGAGAAGGGAGCCACCCCGGCGGACGTCGAAGCTCGTGAGAGCGATCTGTGCGAGCTGCTGCACTACCTCGTGATGAACGGAGTCGCGGTCGTCGAGATCGACAAGGAGATCCGGCTCTTCAGTTCGTACACGAAGAAGGTGACGATGCAGCTGGGATACCAGCAGCGCGTGGCCACGCAGCAGGAAGCAGTGCGAAAGGCAACGACGCCTCTGTTCCTGGCGCCGGAAGTACGTGTCCTCGAAGAGGCCATGGCATGAGTCTCACCGCTACTACCGTGACGAGGAACGCCGTGCCAACCCCCGAGAACCCAATCCTCATTCCGATCAAGCCCATGCCGGGCGAGGACGGATGCAGGACGCAGGTATCGGAGAGCACGGTCGAGCTGGTGATCAGAGCCGCAGATGAGATGGAGCCACTGGTGTTTCCGTCTCGTCTCGGTGATCGATTCACCGCTGTCGAAGTGCAGCGAATGATCGACCGTAAGGGTGCAATCATTCAGGCGGCCTTTAAGGCGTCTGGCTGTGACCATCAGGTCGGTCTCGAGCTTGCAACGTTCGGAGCGTTTCGCTTCGAGCTGAAGTGCAAGCCGCTGGCTCCGCTGATTCAGGCGCTCGATGATCAGGTCGCCGGAGACGGCGGCTGGGTCAAGGTGGTGGTTTCGAGGGCTGAGAACGCTCGAAGTGGCTACTACAGTGGGCCTCGTCGCTAAACGCTGATTCGCGCGAAAGCGCTGAGTCGCACCCCGTAGGGGGCTCGGACATATTCGTCTGGGCCCTCTACGGGACATACCTCCTTAAAAAAGGAGGTTTTAATTTTCTCTAGGGGTCTAGCCAAAGGGGTTATTTTTTGATATACTATCTCTGGTCAAAACAATAGTTATCTTTGATTTGTTCTTTTGATGGTCTCATCGTCTAACGGTTAGGACACCAGGTTTTCATCCTGGCAATCGGAGTTCGATTCTCCGTGAGATCACCAATAGAACCAACCAAAGGTACATAACAATTCACATCGAGAAGGGCATTTCTTATTATGGCAGTCATCTTTAAACGAACAAAAATCCTCGCAACCGTAGGTCCAATTACAAGCACTCCTGAAATGCTCGAAAGCCTCATAAGCACTGGTGTTAATGGCCTCCGCCTTAACTTTAGTCATGGTGACTACGAAGAGCGAACCGAGCAAATCCGCTGGATTCGCGAAGCTAGCGACCGTATTGGTAAGCCTGTTGCAATCCTCCAAGACCTTCAGGGTCCAAAAATCCGTCTTGGTATGTTGAACGAAAACACCGCCGTTAAAAAGGGCGATGAAATTATTCTTGACCACGCTGCAGAGCACAATGGCTTTACGTTCCCTGTGCAATACAACCTCGCGGAAAAGGTAAAAGTTGGCGAACCGATCTATATCTTTGACGGTAAGGTGCGCACTACAGTGCTTGAAATAACCTCTGAAACCGCTATTAAACTCCGCGTTGAAAACGACGGTGTTCTTATGAGCAAAAAGGGTATTAACCTGCCTGACACCGACTTCGGTGGCGACATCCTTACTCCTAAAGACCTCCGCGACCTTGAATATGGTCTTACCCAAGATATTGATTATGTTGCACTAAGCTTTGTACAAAGTGCCGAAGATATTCACAACCTTCGCCAAATCCTTGTAGCTGGTGGTTCACAGGCGCAAATTATTGCCAAAATTGAAACAAAAGCAGCCGTAAAGCCTGAAGCTATGGAACAAATCGTCAAAGCATCTGACGGTATTATGGTTGCACGTGGTGACCTCGCGGTTGAAGCTGGTGCAGAGATTGTTCCAATTGTTCAACGCAAGCTTCTCGCCCTTTGTCGCAAGCACGGCAAGCTCAGCATTGTCGCCACCCAAATGATGGCAAGCATGGTCGACAACCCCGAGCCAACACGCGCTGAAGTAAGCGACGTGGCAAACGCAGTAATTCAGGGTGCCGACACCGTCATGCTTTCTGATGAAACCGCAAACGGAAGCTACCCGCTCGAAACCGTTGCTGCCATGAAAAAGGTAATTCTTTACACACAAGACAACGCAAATGTTGCTCCTATTCACGATATTATTCCTAAGAACATTCAGCTCGATGCAATTAGTACGGCCGCCGTAGCGCTTGCCGAACAGCTTGGTGTCGACGCAATTATTGGTGAAACGAAGTCTGGTGCAACCGCAGCAACTATTGCCGCACACCGTCCAAACCTTCCAATTATCAGTGTAACAAGCGAGCAAAAAGCTGCTCAGCAACTTGCGCTCAGTTACGCAAACCGCAGCTACGTTCGCGACGATGCCCCAGAAGCCGGGTTTGACCTTGCAAAAGAGCTTCACAGCCAAGGATATTTCGGTGAAGGTCCTGCAAAGGTAATTATCGTCAGCGGGCAACAGCCTGGAGTTGTAGGAACTACTGACACAATCAAGGTTCGCGTGTTAGAATAAGCTTAGTTAAAAGTAGGGTGGGGTAGTGGCATTCTTTAAACGCACAATCAAAGACGTACCGATTGACCGTAAAACGGTACTCGTGAGGGCCGATTATAACGTTCCGCTCACGAAAAAGGGCGAAATTAGCGACGATTTACGTATTCGTGCTAGTTTGCCGACGCTCGAATACCTCACCCGTCACCACTGTAAAGTCGTTATTATTAGCCATCTTGGTCGACCAGAAGGTCGTGATGCATCGCAAAGTCTTCAGCCAGTGGCCGAACGGCTTTCGGAACTCCTTGAAAGAGAAGTGATTTTTGTTGATGACGTGATTGGCGACAAGGTAGCGCAGGCGATTAAAAAAGCGCCAGCGAATGCTATTATTTTGCTTGAAAATCTTCGTTTTTATAAACAAGAGGAAGCAAATGACGAAGCGTTTGCCGGAAAAATCGCTAAAAGTACCGCTGCTAGGTATTTAGTACAAGATGGGTTCGGTGTTGTACACCGTGCACACGCGAGCACCGAGGCATTAACGCACTTTATTCCGGCCGTTGCTGGGCTTTTGCTAGAGCGTGAGTACGAAACAATTACCAATGCCATGGAAAAGCCAAAACGTCCTCTTGTGGCTGTCATGGGCGGCGCAAAGGTGAGCGATAAAATTACTGTCATTGAGCGCTTAGTTGAAGTTGCCGACCGCCTGGTTATTGGCGGGGCGATGGCAAATACCTTCTTAAAATATAAGGGGTATGCAATTGGTGCGAGTAAATTTGAAGCTGGCCAAGAGGCGGTTCTCGATGCGATCTACCAGGCGGCCGATAAAAAATCGAATGGTCATGCCGATGACTTTATTGTGCTTCCGGCAGATGTTGCGGTTGCAAAAAACGTTTCCGAAACCGAGACGCGCCGAAATGTAAAACTCGGTGCAATTGCCGGCGACGATATTATTCTTGATATTGGCAATCAAGCGATCGACAATATGGTACAGGCTATTGGCGACGCAAAGACGGTTATTTGGAATGGTACTCTTGGGCTAGCGGAATTTTCAGAGTTTGCGCACGGCTCGGCACGTTTGGCGCTCCAGCTCGCTACCAGCCCAACTATTACTTCGATTATTGGCGGCGGCGATACGGCCGACTTCGTGTTGAAGTGGGACGGTAACGGGGGTCAAAGTTTCACTCATGTATCAACAGGCGGCGGCGCATCGTTAGAACTCATGGCTGGAGAAAAGTTGCCTGGGGTCGAGAGTTTGCTCGACGCTAAAAAGTAAGCTAAACTAAAGCGAGAAAAGCATAGACAGTATGGCAGCAGATAAGAAAATCATTATTGGAAACTGGAAGATGAACCTCGATGTTCATCAGGCGAGTTTGTATTTACACAAATTAGCGGATCACGTAAAAGTGCACCGTAATGTTGAGGTTGTCCTAGCTCCAACAATGCTTGCACTCCAAACGTTAAGCTTGCAAATTAACTTCCGTCAATTTAAGCTTGCGGCACAAAATTTCTATTGGCGCGATCATGGTGCGTATACTGGCGAGGTGTCTGCCACTCAACTGCGCGGAATTGTTTCATATGGGCTTATTGGTCACTCTGAGCGTCGCCATATGTTCCACGAAAGTGATAAAGATACACGCGCAAAGGTAGCTGCGGCGCTGCGTAACGGTATTCGTCCGGTGCTGTGTGTTGGCGAAACTTCTGGTGAGCGAGCGAGTGGCGAAACAAAAGATGTTATTCACGACCAACTCCTTGGCGGACTAGCAAACGTTACGAGCGAAGAGCTTGCCGACGTTATTATTGCCTACGAACCAGTGTGGGCTATTGGTACAGGTAACAACGCTCTGCCAACTGATGTAGTTGAAGCAGTTGTTTCAATTCGTAGTCAGCTAAAACACTTGTACGGCGCAAAAGCAGCCAGTGAAGTACAAGTTCTTTACGGCGGAAGTGTTACTGCCGATAGTGCCGCAGATTACCTTGCGCTTCACGAAGTCGATGGGTTACTCGTGGGTGGCGCGAGCCTCGATGCTCGTTCGTTTAGTACAATTGTTGAAAAAGCGTATGAAAGTGCCAAGAGGGGCGCTTAATAATGTCGAATTTCGATTTTGATGAACTTGATAAAGCGGTCGCCGACGCGCTTGGTACCAACGAAAGCTCGGTATCCTTTAGTGATAACGCGGCTGATTTCGTGAACGAAGGTAGCGAAACTTCTAAAAGTAAGACTCTTAGTGCCATTGAAGTCGAACCAACACCTACTGCTTCAGAGCAAAAACCAATGCCTGCTCCGGCAGCGCCGCTTGCCTCGCGTCGTAGTTCGGGCCGCTTTATGGATGTTGTTCATCCATCTTCTGATATGCGCACTGCTTCGGCGTCGCGTGCTGCATTTACCCCGCCAGCTCCAAAGCCAGCTGAGCCGACCGACACAACGGATGTACTCGACACAAAAGATGATTTCGAGAATATTTCTGACCTAGGTTGGTCAAAGCCGGTTGAATCGCCATTTCTCCCTGACGCAAAAGTTGAAAAACGGCCACTTGGCGCTGAGGTTCCTACTGGCCCAGCAAACGCCGCTCCAGAGGAAGAAGACCTACTCCTTGAAGCACCGGATGACCCACGACTCGAAGCACTCAACATGCCTGACCCAATCGACTTTGCGGCACAGAGTAGCGTACTTGCTACTGAAACCGAAGACACGGGCGCGTTTGATGTCGCAGCAGTAGAGGAGCCTGTGCTACCTAAAGTCCTTGAAACTCCTGAAATTTCTGAAACTCCAGCACCGATGACCCCGGTATCGGCTGCTCCGGTTGCCGAACCATCTGGACCCGCTTCAATCACCCAGCAATATGAAGAAAAGCAGAGTACACAGCAAGAATCTGGTGCAATTTACGATACTGAAAATTATCACCAGCCAGTAATTGATACTACCAGCAAACCCCACGGTGCATGGACAATCCTTTGGATTATTCTGCTTGTTATTCTTGGCGCGGGCGCAGGTGTGGCATTCTACCTATTTGTCCTACCAATGCTGTAAATAGTCTAGAGCTCGACCCGAATTTCGTCTATACTAGATAGAGATGAATTTATTAGGGGAATTAAACGAGGCGCAACAAGAAGCGGCCCTTACTGTACAGGGTCCGCTTTTGATTTTGGCGGGTGCGGGGAGTGGTAAAACGAAAACGCTCACACACCGTATTGCGTTGCTTGTGGCTGAGCAAAAAGTATGGCCAAGCCACATTTTGGCGGTAACATTCACGAATAAAGCGGCCCGTGAAATGCGTGAACGACTTTCGCACCTTCTTGGTCAGCCGAATGATCGTTCGTTTATGCCATGGATGGGGACCTTCCACGGTATTTGTGTGCGCCTGCTACGCATGGACGGCCGGACTATTGGCATACCAAGCAACTTTGTTATTTACGACGAAGACGACCGTAAAGGGTTGATTAAACAGGTCATGAAATCGATGTCGATTTCAGAAAAAGACATGAAAGCAACAGTGGTGAGCGGTGCTATTTCTTCTGCGAAGAATGCCCTGCAAGACCCGGATGAATTCGAGGCCTCGGCACACTATCCGTTTCAGCAAAATGTAGCAAAAATATACCGCGCTTACGAAGAGCGTCGTAAGGCTGCGCAAGCACTCGATTTTGACGACCTCCTTATTGAAGCCGTGCGTATGCTGCGCGACAACAAAGAGACACGGGAAAAGTGGCGAAAGCAATTCGAGTATATTCTTATCGACGAGTACCAAGACACCAACGCTGCGCAGTATCAACTAGTGAAGCTGCTTATTAATGAGCAACAAAACATTTGTGTGGTTGGTGATGACTGGCAGTCTATTTATAGTTGGCGTGGTGCAGATTTTACTAACATTTTAAACTTTGAACGCGACTTCCCGGGCGCCAAGGTGGTAAAGCTCGAACAGAACTACCGCAGCACGGGTAATATTCTTGAGGCTGCTCATTCGGTAATTACAAAAAACACGCAGCGCACCGACAAAGAACTTTGGACGGCAGCAGGCGAGGGCGCACCGGTGCAAGTGCACGGTGTGTACGACGAAGCCGAAGAAGCGCGACAAGTTGCTGATCGAATTTCCGCCCAGGTTACCATTGGGGCGCGTCGTTACGATGAATTTGCTGTGTTGTACCGTACAAATGCCCAAAGTTATACGCTTGAGCGTGCATTTTTGCAACTTCGGGTGCCGTATCAGATTGTTGGCGGCGTTCGGTTTTACGACCGCAAGGAGATTAAAGACGTCATTGCTTATTTAAAGCTCATCTACCAGCCAAACGACCGTATGAGTTTTAGTCGTATTGCGAACGTGCCAACCCGAGGCGTTGGAGCGACAAGCCTCGAGCGATTCCTTGTTTGGCAGGCTAATAGCGGTAAGACAATTATCGAGGCGCTTATTGCGATGGGTCACGAAACGGTGGTCACTGGAAAAGCTAAGGGCGCTATGGTTGCATTGGGTGAGCGACTTCAGGCGCTGAGCGAAAAAGTAGACGTTGTGCACCCGACTGATTTAATCGACGAACTTATACGTGTTATGGGCTACCGCGATTTTATTTTGGACGGTACACCGCAGGCCGAAGACCGTGAAGAAAACCTTGGATCACTGCTCTCTGACGCGCAAAACTTTGCTTCGCTACCAGATTTTCTTGAGGAAGTTGCCCTTATGTCGAGCGTTGATAGCGCAAGTGACGATAATAAAGTGACACTTATGACCCTACACGCCGCAAAAGGCTTGGAATTCCCTGTTGTCTTTATGGTGGGGATGGAAGAGGGTATCTTGCCACACTCGCGTGTCTTTGAGGCGGGGCCTTCTGAGCTCGAAGAAGAGCGACGACTTTGCTATGTGGGTATGACCCGTGCTCGCGAAGAGCTTCACCTTAGCTATGCGTATAGTCGTTTGCAATTTGGAACGCGTGGCTACAATCCAACCTCACGATTTATTGCAGATATGGGTAGTAGCGTTGCAATGGTTAATCCAGAGCCTAATATTATGGGGTATAAAGAAGAAGAGCCGTTTTACACTGATGAGGTTGGCTTTTCAGAAGGTGACAGGGTTCGTTCGGCTGCCTTTGGAGACGGTGAAATTATAGAGGTCGACGGCCTTGCGGTAACGATCGCCTTCCTTAATGGCCAAACCAAAAAACTCAACGCCGAATACGCTAACCTGCAAAAGCTTTAGCTTTATATATGTGATACAATAGATAGTACACACTTAGGGGGTGTTATCCTTCTTCAACTATGAAGTTACGTATTAAGAAATCCACCACTATTGCTAGCTTGTGCCTTTCGGTATTGAGCTTTTTCGCTGTTTTTGCCTTTCTTAACGGCTCTACACAACCAGCTGCGGCGCAAGTTGACGGCGGCCGCTTGATTACTGTTCATGACCGTGGCACAGAACTCGCTTTCATTACTACCAAAGAGACGCTCCGCGAAGCGCTTGCCGAGCAATCTATTACTGTTGATGAAAAAGATGCTGTTGAGCCGTCGATCGATGAAAAATTAGTCGCACCAGACTACCAAGTGAACGTATATCGTGCCCGCCCAGTAACAGTCATTGATGGCGCGACGCGACAACGCGTTGTAACGCCGTACCAGTCTGCCGAACGTATCGTAAAAGATGCTGGCATTTCACTCTATGCGGAAGACACCACGAAGCTTTCTCGCTCAAACGACATTATGGGGAGTGGTCCTGGATTGCAGCTGGTGATTGATCGCGCTACACCACTAGTAGTTGATTTTTACGGGGCAATTACTGAGGTGCGCACACAGTCAAAGACAGTTGGTGAGATGCTCAAGGAAAAGGGTATTACACTTGGTAAAAATGAGCGTGTTTCGGTAAAGCTCGATACAGCAATTACAAGTGGGCTTGAGCTGCGCATTTGGCGCGAAGGAAAACAAACGATTACAGCCGATGAAGAAGTTGCTTTTGAAATTGAGCAAATAAAAGACGCCGACCGTCCTATTGGCTACAAAGAAGTGCAAACTCCTGGTAAAAACGGTAAGCGCACGGTCACTTATGAAGTAGAGATTGTAAACGGCCAAGAAGTAGCCCGAAAAGAAATCGCCAGTATTGAAGTTGAAGCTGCTACAAAACAAATAGAGATTATTGGCGCAAAGCCAAACTACCTTCCGTACACGGGTGGTGGTTCAAAGACCGAATGGCTAGCTGCATCGAACATTCCTGAAGAGAGTTGGGGCTATGCCGACTTTATGGTGCAGCGAGAAAGTGGCTGGAATCCAAATGCACGAAATGCATCATCGGGTGCTTGTGGGCTTGCTCAAGCATTGCCGTGTAGTAAGCTTGGTCCGAACTGGATGAATCCGGTTGTGGCGTTGAACTGGATGAACGGGTATGTGAACGGCCGGTACTACGACGGTAGTCCGTATGCGGCTGGTTTGTGTGGCGGCATTTCAGATAACTGGCAGTGTGCCTACACTTTTTGGCAAAAGAAGCACTGGTATTAGAATAGATATATGACAGGTCCTAAAAAATCACTTGGGCAGCACTGGTTGAAAGACCGCGACGTGCTTGCCGATATTGCCGAAGAGGCGCATATTACCGCAGAAGACACGGTGCTTGAAATTGGCCCTGGCCTCGGAACACTCACGAGTGAGCTGCTTCGGCGTGCTAAAAAAGTTGTTGCCGTAGAGCTTGACGGCGACTTGGCGCGTAAACTTCCCGGGCAATTTCCAGGCACCTCTTTAGAAGTAGTGAATCAAGATATTCTAACGTACGACCTTCGCGCACTTCCTAAAAACTATGTTGTTGTTGCGAATGTACCGTATTACATTACCTCGAAGATCGTACAGCTCTTAACGACTGCTACGAATAAACCGCGTGCGATTGTTCTATTGATCCAAAAAGAGGTTGCCGAACGCATGGCGGCCACACCTGGCGATATGAGTATTTTAGCTATCAGTTCACAGCTATATGCCGAGGTCCGTTTGGGCGCAGTAGTGCCTGCTGAATACTTTACACCACCTCCAAAAGTAGATAGCCAAGTTGTTATCTTAGAGATGCGAGAATCACCACTGGTGCCTGCTGAAGATGAACGACATTTCTTCCGTATTATGAAGGCTGGCTTTTCGGCAAAACGAAAAAAACTACGTAGTAGTATTTCGAGCGGATTGCATATTTCGAAACCTGAAGCCGAGGCTTTATTGCTTGAGGTGGGGATTTCTCCCGAACAACGTGCCGAAGATCTCTCGATCGACGACTGGCTCCGGCTTTCTGCTGTAGTTCCTACCTCATAGAGGGGTAGTTTCGCTCAGTTTTGGTTAAGCATGAATGCTATAATGGAATCAAATGGTGTGGCGTTTTATATCGGTGCTTATTGCTCTTATCGCTTCGGCTATGTGGCTGGGGGCTACTGCGCAGGCCCAAACGACATCGCAGCCTAGTCAAGCCTCGCAAGCCGAGGGGCGTCTTATCACGCTGTATGACAGGGGTGAAAAGAGTGTCTTTCTTTCTCAGGCTGCCACTATTGGCGACGCTTTAAAGGAACAGGGTGTCGAATTAGATGCACGCGACGCAGTTGAGCCGAGCGTTTCCGAAGAGCTGGTTGCGCCCGATTATCGAGTAAATATTTACCGAGCTCGACCAGTGATTGTCGTCGATGGTGTTACGCGTACAAAGATTATTACTCCGTATCAAACAGCCCAGCGGATTGCGAAAGATGCCGGCATCACACTGTACGCAGAGGATAAGGCAACGATGAGCCGCTCATTTGACCTTGTTGGCGATGGCGCGGGGCTAGTACTTACGATTCAGCGAGCAACGCATTTTACATTTGATCTATATGGAAAGAAAAGTGAAGTGCGAACGCATGGCCGTACGGTAGGTGACATGCTGAAAGAGAAGAATGTACTGATTGGTGCGGATGATCGCGTTTCAGTGCCACTTACAACCCCTATGTCTAACGGCATGGAGATTCGCGTATGGCGCGAGGGCAAGCAAACAATTACCGATGAGCAAGCGATTGGATTTAGCGTGGAATTTGTATATGACGCCGACCGCCCAGTGGGGTATAGGGCGATAGGAACACCCGGTACGCCAGGCGTCCTAATGGTAACCTACGAGGTAGAAATCAAAGACGGCACCGAGCTATCGCGAAAAGAAATTGCCCGCCTTGTTACGAAGCATCCAGCTACGCAGCAACTCACTATCGGTATCAAAGGGCTTGAAAATGGTCTTTCGCCATCGAGGGGTGCGTTATTTAGCACCGATAGCAACGGTGTAGTGCACCGCGAGACCTACTACGATTTAAATATGAATATCGTGGCGCAAAGTTGTGGTCAGGGTGGGGTATATAGTGTGCGGTTCGACGGCATGAAAATCGACCGCGAAGGGTACATATTAGTGGCGGCAAACTATGCACGATACCCAAAGTGTTCGATTGTTGAAACGAGTGCTGGCCCGGGGCGTGTCTATGATACAGGTGGGTTTGTGTCGCATCACCCTGACGGCTTTGACCTTGCGACTGACTGGTCACGACGCGACGGGATCTAGCGTTAGAAAGTACCCTCTTGCCCCTGTTTCTGGTACAATGGACAGCAATGGAAGACACTCAAAAGAAACTCTATATTACGACGGCTATTCCGTATGTAAACGGCACACCACATATTGGTAATGCACTCGATTACCTTCTGGCCGATATTTGGACACGATACCAGAAGCAAAATGGAAACGAAGTGCGTTTTCAGGTAGGTACCGACGAGCATGGAAACAAGATTGCCGTGAAGGCAGCTGAACTTGGCATTGATCCAAAATCATATACCGACAGAACCTATGTGAATTTTGAAAACCTCATGAAAAAAGTGGGTGCTGGTTATACTGACTTCGTGCGCACTACCGACGAACACCACGTTGCTGCGGTGCAATATATTTGGCAACAACTGAAGCCGTATATTTACAAGGGGACCTATAGCGGTTGGTACTGTATGGGACATGAAGCGTTCTTTACCGATAAAGAAGTACAAGCTTCTGGTGGCGTGTGCGCCGACCACCAAACACCGTTTCAGCAGGTGAACGAAGAGAACTATTTCTTTAAAACGAGTGCCTTTACTGACAAGATCAAAGAAGCGCTCGGTAACGGAACGATGGAAATTGTTCCAGAATTCCGTAAAAAGGAATTCCTCGAACTTATTAAAGATGGCCTAGCGGACGTAAGCGTTTCACGCCCAAAGAAGAGCCTTACTTGGGGTATTCCTGTCCCCGACGACCCAGAACAAATTATGTACGTTTGGCTCGACGCGCTTGCTAACTACATTACGGTTATTGGCTACCCCGACCGACCGGCAGAATACCAGGCGTTTTGGCCGGCTGACGTTGAGGTAATTGGAAAAGACATTCTTCGTTTCCACGCCGGTATTTGGCCAGCAATGCTTATGGGTATTGGCTTGCAGCTTCCGAAGCGCCTCTTAGTGCACGGATTTATTAACGTGGGCGGTACAAAAATCAGCAAAACGATTGGAAATGTTGTTGATCCAAACGAAATTATCGACCAGTACGGTGTTGATGCCTTCCGTTATTTCTTCTCACGTCATATTCCAACTCTCGACGATGGTGACTTTACCTGGGAAAAGTTCGAAGGCGCGTATAACGGTGAGCTTGGCAACGACCTAGGCAACCTAATTCAGCGTGTTTCCGGTATGATTACGCGCTACCAGGCTGGGGTTATTGGTAAGTCAGAGCAGACCGAACACGACATGACTGCCTATCACCATGCAATGGATGCGCTTGAATTTAACAAGGCAATCGACGAAGTTTGGAATAAGGTGCGTAGCCTTAACCAATATATCGATACGGTAAAACCGTGGGAAATTGCTAAACGCCGCGAAAAAGATCCAGAGGCCGAGTCGCATTTAGCAGAAGTTCTCGCGCATTGTGCCGGGGCTCTTCTGCAAATCGGCGACCTTTTGGTACCGTTTATGCCGACCACTGCACAGGCGATTCATGATACTTTCGAATCTGGGGTTGTAAAGCCTACCGAATCGGTACTATTCCCGAAGATTTATATTCACACGCCCGACCCGCGCGCTCCAAAACAGTAAGCTTTATTAGCATAATGCTCGTTGATACGCACTGTCACATTCACGAATCGTATGACCTGCCGGTAGACATGGTGCTTCAGGCTGCTCACGAACAGGGTGTGGTGCAGGTGATTTGTGTAGGAACGAGTGAAGAAAGCTCCACTCAAGCAATTGCTTTTGCTGAAAACCACTCGATGGCGTTTGCTTCAATTGGTGTGCATCCGCACGATACGAGTGATGGATATGAGAAAATTGCAGCACTTGCGGCTACTGGCTCACAGAAATTAATTGCAGTGGGCGAGATTGGGCTCGATTATTTTTACACTCACAGTCCAAAAGAGGTGCAGCTTGCAGCGTTAGCGGCGCAAATGGAAGTCGCGCTGCAGCATAATCTACCGATCATCTTTCATGTTCGCGAGGCCTTTGATGATTTTTGGCCAGTTTTTGAAACATTTGAAGCGAAATATGGCCAGGTTCGAGGTGTGCTCCATAGCTTCACCGATTCTAAAGAGAACATGGAAAAGGCAATTGCCAGAGGATTATATATAGGCATAAATGGTATTAGTACGTTTACAAAAGACGACGCGCAAAAAGCGACGTTTGATGCCGTTCCGCTTGACCGTATCCTCTTTGAAACAGACGCTCCTTTCTTGACGCCAGTGCCATATCGTGGTAAAATAAACCAGCCTGCATACGTGAGGACAGTGGCTGAATATCACGCCCAGCGCCGCGGTATTTCTCTTGAGGAAATCGCCAACGCATCCACACAAAATGCCCGCGCACTGTTTCAACTAACAGCGCAGTCTTAAACCAACACCGCCACCAAAAAGCTCTCTAAATATTTTTATTATGGATAAGAGTCAATTTCAATTTCCTACTGGTGAACATAGTGATGCCATCAACCGTGCGCGGCTTGATGCACTTCGTGATACCCCCGAAAAGCTGACCGAAGGTCCATTTAAGATTATTAAGGTCATTGAAAATACTATTTTTGATAGGCGGGCAACGGCGGTAGCGATTGAGCAAACAAAAGGTCGCTTTGCGACGATTCCTTACCTAAACATCAAGGTGAAACTTCCGGTGCGACCAAAAGAAGAGATTTACAGGGAGCTCATTGAAAAGGAACGTCAGCTCGGCGCAAAAATTCATGGCGGAAATGGATTCTTTTTGGATTACAAGGGTTCATCGGTCGTAAGCGATACGGTTGCCGATTGGCACCTTGAATTCCCCGATGCATCTGACCCAGTTCACCCGCAGCATGTTCATATTGAGACTACTGACCGATACCTTAGGAAATTTCATAAAGACGGCCGCCCGTACGACATGACGATTCAAGATATTGAACGGTTTGTGCCGAGTGTGTATTACTATGCTCAAGAAACACTTGCGCTCTATCCATTTAGCCAAGATTTTGAAGATATATTAAACGAAGTTGCGATACCAGATGATATTGCGGCACTCCTACCAATTACACCTGAGATTGGTCGTAAATCCGACTACGACGTCGCGGCATAATATAGGTAAATGGTCTATAATGGATAAGGTGAACAAAGAGGTTATGTATCTTGACCATGCGGCGGCAACGCCCGTCGACCCAAAAGTTATTGCGGCTATGCAGCCGTATTTTTCCGATGTTTTTTATAACCCTTCGGCGCCTTATTCACCAGCTGTAAAAATTCGCCGTGAATACGAGGCTGCAAAACAGGTAATTGCACGTACGATTGGCGCAAAGTCTGATGATTTAGTCATGACAGCCGGTGCTACTGAATCAATTAACTTGGCATTTGAAAATATTTCTGGACACGTAATTACTTCAAACATCGAGCACCATGCAGTACTCGCTGCTGCGGAGCGCCACGATGCAACACTGGTTGCCTCCGACGAAAAGGGGATTGTTTCAGCCGATGCTGTGCGTGCGGCAGTACGTCCAACAACACAGCTAGTTAGTATTGCACTTGCAAACAACGAGCTTGGTACGATTCAGCCACTTCGTGACATTGCAGAAGTAGTAAAAAGTGAACGCGATCGCCGCTTAGCTGCGGGTGATCACACACCGATTTATTTACACTCCGATGCATCACAGGGCGTAGGGCAACTCGACGTCAATGTAGCACGGCTTGGTGTTGATTTGCTGACGTTGAATGCCGCGAAGGTCTATGGGCCAAAGCAAGTCGGGCTGCTATGGGCTGCCCCTCATGTAGTACTTGCACCAACAATTGTTGGTGGTGGACAAGAGCGAGGACTTCGCAGTGGAACCGAAAACGTTGCAGGAGTGATTGGGTTTGCTAAGGCGATGGAGCTTGCGAGCGATCACCGTAAGTTTGAATCCGATAGGTTGTATAAGCTGCGAGGCACACTGCAGGCATGCCTAGTAGAGGCATTCCCAGAAGCCGTTGTGTCGGGCAACCAAAAGCATCGCCTAGCGGGACACTTGCACATTTCATTTCCAAACCTGGACGCCGAACGAGTACTATTTGCGCTTGAGATGCGCGGCGTACTGGTTGCAACCGGGAGTGCTTGTGCGGCAAATAAGGGAACGCGCTCGCATGTACTCACGGCAATTGGGCTCGCGCCTGAGGTTGCCGATGGAAGCCTGCGCTTAACGCTTGGCCATCTTTCGAATGAAGAAAATATTCAGCGCGCGGCGCAGTGTATCATTGAAGAAATTCAACGCGAATATAAGCGGAGCACAAAATAATGAAATGGCTCATCGGTATTCTTGTTTTGGTTGCCCTGATGATTATTGGTATTTCAATATATTTGCAGCCGAATAGTTTTTTGGGGTGTAGCGTAGAGCCTTCAGAAAAAAATGGTTGTCATAAAGCCGATGCAGTTGTTGTGGTGAGTGGTGGCGACACCGAAGCTCGAACTGCTATGGGGATCGATTTATTTCAACGTGGCTGGGCAGACTATTTAGTGCTTTCTGGTGCAGCACTTGATACATCGGGTCCAAGTAATGCCGCGGCCATGAAGGTGCAGGCCGAAGTAGCCGGAGTACCCGACTACGCCATACTGATCGATGAAGAATCGATGAATACCCAGCAGAATGCCGAAAAAACAAAGTCGATCATTCAAGAGCGAGAACTCAATGATGTTATTTTGGTGACTTCGGGATATCACCAGCGCCGCGCAAGCCTTGAATTTAATAAAATTGCAGAAGGTGACACGGTTCGCAGCGCACCGGCAACCGACAGCGATTGGAACTGGTATTGGTGGGCAACCCCTCGCGGCTGGTGGTTGGCAGGAAGTGAATTAGTAAAAATTATTGCATTTTATATAGGAGTAGCAGCATGACAAAAGTACATGTAGGCATGAGCGGCGGTGTTGATTCGTCACTGACTGCTGCGCTTTTGGTTGAGCAAGGCTATGATGTTACGGGTGTGTACATGAAAAACTGGACACAAGACCTTCCTGGTATGCGCTGCCCTTGGGCCGATGATTTAGCAGACGCAAAGCGTGTTGCCGTACAGCTCGGTATTGATTTTAAGGTCTTTGATTTCGAAAACGAGTATCGTGAAAAAGTTGTGGAATACATGATTGATGAATACAAGAACGGGCGTACGCCAAATCCAGACATTATGTGTAATCAAGAGGTGAAGTTTAAGCTTTTTTTGGAAGCAGCCTTGGAAGATGGAGCTGACCTCATTGCCACGGGGCATTATGCAAGAGTAAAAGATGGCCAGTTACTTCAAGCGGTTGATACCAATAAAGATCAAACGTATTTCTTGTACCGCGTTACAGGTAAAGCACTTGAAAAGACCCTCTTTCCGTTAGGTGATTTTACTAAACCAGAGGTGCGTGAAATGGCTGAGACTCGCGGACTCTACACGGCCGCTAAAAAAGATAGCCAAGGTATTTGTTTTGTTGGCCAAATTGGTATTCGCGAATTCTTGGGTCAGTATGTTGAGCAAAAGGCTGGTGCTATTGTCGATAAGCAGAGTGGCAAGGTGCTGGGCCAGCACGACGGCGCAATTTTTTACACGATAGGACAGCGCCATGGGCTCGATGTAGGTGGCGGCTTGCCATACTACGTGGTTGGCAAGGATATGGATAGAAACGAAGTGTACGTCACTACTAATTTGAATGACGATTCGTTATGGAAGCCTGAGCTTACGGTTTCAAATATTCATTGGATTAACGCAGCGCTCGAAACTGGCGATTGTCAGATTCGCGTTCGTCACCGTGCTCCGTTAGCAAATGCTCAGCTATCAGCGATTGAAGACGGTACTGTAAAACTTACACTTGCTAACCCGGAACGCGCCGTTGCGCCAGGCCAGTCAATTGTCATCTATAAAGACGGCGAATGTCTTGGTGGCGGTATTCTTATTTAAGTAGAGACTCAGGCAATCCTCGTATAATAAAAAGGTAAGTATCTAATGCAAAGGAGGGGTCGTATGGGATTCATGGACGATGCGAAAGATAAGCTTAAAGATGCAAAAGAGGGGATGGGCGACAAGGCGCACGATGCAAGCGAAAACGCCAAGGACTGGGCGGACGACGCGAAAGACAGACTTGATGAGGGTGTCGATGCCGTTAAAGACAAGGCGAGTGACGCAAAGGACAATCTCGACGACAAAGTCGACGATATGAAGCATAGGGACGAACACTAGCTTCAGTGCCATTTAAGAATAAGTGTGTATTATACATTAGTAAAAGTGGGTAAAGCGTCTGCGAGGCTTACTTTTACAATGAACCTCCCCGGTACTTACTTTTTTAAGTAAGACCACCTCTCAATACGGGGCCCGCCACATCCACCACGTCGCAGGCTCCAAAGGCCGTCTCTTGCCCACCCGGAGACGGCCTTTTGATTTTCGTATGAATATCATGTGATACACTGGAATACAGATGAAAGCGTGGGCGCAAAAATCAATACACACAAAAGGTTTTACAATTGTAGAACTGTTAATCGTGGTAGTGGTAATCGCTATTTTGGCGGCTATTACGATCGTGGCGTATAACGGTATTCAGAACACTGCAAACGACTCTGCAGTACAGAGTGATCTTAGTACACTCTCGAAGAAAATAAAGCTCAATGTGGTAAAGACGGGTGATGTTGTAACGCCCCCGGACATAAGCCAAGACCAACCGACCGCCCAAGATAAGCAAGTGCTCACGAACGCCTTGCCGTTTTCTAAGGAATCATATACACGTACCGGAACCGCCTTTCTTTATACTATTTCAGGTTCTGAACCGGTATTTGCAGCAGTGAGTAAGTCGGGAAAAGTATATATCTACGATGGCTCAAAATTGCGAACATTCGATGGTCCGTGGGATGAAGATGCGGTGCTTTCGGTGCTGTATGATGCGACAAACAGCCTAGGTTGGTCATGTAGTGTGGAATTCTATACATGGTCGTACGCGAATGGATGGCAGAGCACACCTGAATACTGCTGATACACTCGGACCCTCGCTTGCCATGCTATATCGCTTCGCTCACACCATTCGACACTCGGAAGAGTAAGCAAGCTTTCTCTTCTCTCGCTTACTCATGGTATAATTAACAGATATGAACGCACAAGAAATCCGTAACTCGTACCTCGAGTTCTTTAAAGAACGTGGCCATGCCGTTGTTAAGCGCGCCCCGCTTGTTTTAAAGGACGACCCTTCAACATTATTTACCGGTTCTGGCATGCAGCCTATGATCCCGTATCTTCTTGGTGAGACCCACCCTGAAGGCGTACGTATTGCCGACAGCCAAACCTGTTTGCGTGCGCAAGATATCGACGATATTGGTGACAATCGTCACACGACTTTCTTTGAGATGCTCGGTAACTGGAGCATGGGTGATTACTTTAAAGAGCAGCAAATCGAATGGATGTTCGAATGGCTCTCTGAGGTTGTGAAGCTCGACATGAACCGCCTTTACATTACAGCCTTTATTGGTGCACCTGAGTACGGCATCGAAAAAGACACCGAAGCCGCAGCTGTGTGGAAACGCCTGTTCGAGGCGCGCGGTTTGAGCGCTGGCGAAGCTGAGATTGGCTCTGAAGAAGACGGCTATGCACGTGGTATTAACGACGGCGAGCGCATTTTCTATTACGATGGCAGTAAAAACTGGTGGAGCCGGAATGGTTCACCTGAAACTACTCCTGTGGGCGACCCATGTGGTCCAGACAGCGAAATGTTCTACGACTTCGGTACACCACATGACCCTTCATTTGGTGAATTTTGTCACCCGAACTGTGACTGTGGCCGCTTTATGGAAATTGGTAATAACGTCTTTATGGCCTACCGAAAAGTGTCTGAAGGTGTGTTTGAGCCGCTCGAAAAGCCAAACATTGATCACGGGTCTGGACTCGAGCGCATCGCCGCTGCAGTAATTGATAGCCCAGATGTATTCCGTATCAGCCTTATGTGGCCAATTATCGAAAAGCTTCAAAAGCTCAGCAAAAAGAATTACGAAAGCAACACCACAAGTATGCGTGTTATTTCTGACCACCTTCGCGCCGCAACATTTTTGGCAGTAGATGGCTGTGTTCCAGCTAATAAAGAGCAAGGTTACGTTATGCGTCGCCTGCTTCGCCGTGCGATTCGTTTTGCCTTTGATCTTGGTATCGAACAGAACTTCTTTGAAGAAATCGTTCCGGTTATTGCCGACCTTTACGCTGCCGATTACCCAGAAGTTGCCGAAAACCGCGACACTATTATCGCTGTGCTTGTGAAAGAAGAAAAAGTCTTCCGTCAAACACTTCGAAAGGGCTTGCAACAGCTTGGTAAATTCGCCAAAGATGGCCTGGTAACCGGTACCGAGCTGTTTACACTGTATGACACCTATGGGTTCCCAGTTGAGCTCTCAACTGAAGAAGCGTATAGGCAAGAAATCACACTTTCTGAAAGCTGGCGCACTGAATTCGACGCGAAAATGGAAGAGCAACGTAATCGTTCGCGCACTGCAGGTAAGGGTGAATTTAAGGGCGGTCTTGGTGGCCAGGATTTGATTCACAAAAAATACCACACCGCGACGCACCTATTGCAATCGGCGCTTCGTGAAATTATTGGCACGAGTATTCAACAGCACGGTAGTAATATTACCGAAGAGCGACTACGCTTTGACTTTAATTTTGACCGCAAAGTAACCCGTGAAGAGCTCGATCAAGCCGAAGTTTTGGTGAACGGCTGGATTGCCGAAGACCTACCAGTAAGCTTTACGATGTATCCAACACAAAAGGCGCTCGACATGGGTGCTATTGGTCCATTTGGCGAACGCTATAATGAAGAAGTAAAAGTCTACCAAATGGGTGAAGGTGACCACATTGTAAGTCTCGAAATTTGCGGTGGTCCACACGTTGACCGTACGGGTATTCTTGGTGAAGACGGTAAGAAGTTTAAGATTACCAAAGAAGAAGCATCAAGCGCTGGTATTCGGCGCATCAAAGCGATCCTTGTTTAATAGCTGCTAAGAATTTTTCTCAACTTGTGTCAGCACGGCGAGTGCTTTGTCGAGTACTTTACTTTGAGGAATACCAAGATGCGGGTCAAGCTGTTCAAGTTCGTCATATAGTTCACCCGCGCCTAGCTTGCCTCGATATGTTCCTGCATATTTCCAGGCTTCGTCGTCGAGGGTGCGCTCAAACCTAAGCATATTGCGAAATATAGGTTGCGGAGAAAGGTGGATTTCGCCTGGACCCACGAGAGTATCCTTGTCTTCGTGGTCAATATTGATACATAATTCTTGGACTAGTTGCTTTGTGTCGTCGATGTCATGGACAAGACGAGCGTCGTGGACGATTTCGAGGGTGCTTGCAAGATCAACACGTGTTTTAGCGGAACGTGTCATGGTAAGATCGGGACAGTTATAAAGGTCGCGAGTAATCGCTTTGATATCATCTTGCCAAAAGCTTTCAGGTAGACCGAGCGACTCAAGGTATCCCGACATTACCTGCGGTTTGAGTTGTTCGGCGTGAAAAGTCCGTCCATTGTCGCCAGATTCTTCGGCTAGAAGAATGGGACGGTTAGCGACAAGCGCGAGGCGCACTTGTGTATTGTTCGACCACTTAATTGCAATATTGATCGGATTCTCGCCGCTATCTTTGAGTGGGAAGTTCATGAGTAAATCTATGCCCGTAAATTCTTTTGGCTCGGGTGGTAGATACGTAAAGCCAAGTTCATCAATGCCAATTTTCTGTTCACCACTCAGAAGCTCTGGGTGAAAATCGGTTGCTTTAATTCGAAACGGGGCATTTTCAAGGAAGCTGTCAAAACGGTCGTTTATAAGCTCTTCAACATCTTCAATAAGGTAAGAAGTCTCGGGCGCAACCTCGAGGCCTTTTTGAAATTCTAGGCGATCTTTCTTTTCTGAATGCATAATATTATATTATACCACAAAACCTATAAAAATTCAATAGAGTATACGAACACAAGCATAATCTTTTTGCTCGCTCCTAGTGCTATAATGGAAAGCAACTATGGTATTAGATAAATTTAGAAAAACACGGAAAGTGTCGGATGACGACTACATCGTTGCATTGGATATTGGTACAGAATTTGTTAAGGCGTTAATTGCGCATTTAGACGGCGACGAACTGCAAGTTGTTGGGGTCGGGCGTGCTCGCCAAGATGTAAGTGACATGCACTCAGGAGCTATCGCTGACATCTCCGGAGTAGTGCGTAACTGTGAAGAAGCATTGGCACAGGCTGAAGAACAGGCTGGTTTACAGGCAAAGCGCGTGGTGATTGGTATTGCTGGCGAGCTTGTAAAGGGCGTTACCGATACGATTCGTTACCGTCGCCCGCAGCCAGATCGTCCACTCGACGACTCTGAGATGGAATTTATTATCGAAAAAGTGCAAGAACGTGCCCAAATTAAGGCGCAACGTCAAATTGCACTCGAGACTGGTAATGAATCTGTTGAAGTAAAGCTGGTAAACAGCGCCCTCGTGGGTATTCACATCGATGGGTACAAAGTAAGCAACCCAATTGGCTTCCAGGGTCGCGATGTTGCGGTGCAAATTTATACCGCCTTTGCCCCTATGGTGCACATTGGCGCGCTTGAGCGTGTTGCTGATGAACTTTCGCTTGAGCTGCTTGCCGTTGCGGCCGAGCCATTCGCGGTGAGTCGTAGTGTTCTTGGAAATGACGGCAACAGTAACTTCACCGCTATCATTGCTGACGTCGGTGGTGGTACAACCGACATAGCCGTGGTGAACGACGGTGGCGTAGAAGGTACGAAGATGTTTGGTATTGGCGGTCGTAGTTTTACGCAAACTATTGCCGGCGACATGGACCTTTCCTACAAAGACGCAGAAAAGCTGAAGGTGAATATTGATCACGAGCAAATTAAAGCTGCAGTCAAAAAAGAAGTAAATGAAGCGATCGATAAAACACTCGAGGTATGGATTGCGGGTGTCGAGCTTGCACTGAGCGAATTTGACTCTGTTGACCACCTTCCGAGTCGTATTCTACTTTGTGGAGGTGGCGCGAGCCTCGAAAAGCTGGTACATGCCCTCGAAGGGTCAACCTGGCATAAAGAATTGCCATTTACAAAAAAGCCAAGCGTGCAGCACATTAACCCAAGTGATGTGCTTGGTGTGAGCGATACAACCGGAACGGTATCTGACCATACATTCATTACCGCCATGGGCTTGCTTCGAGTGGGATATGATACACTAGTAGGGAGTGGAGAGGGAGATTCAATTAAAGAAAAATTTAATCGCCTTCTTAAAATCTAAGTATGAATAAAGACGTTATCTACATCGATGTCGACGACGACATTACCGCCATTATTGGCAAAATAAAAAAATCCAAGGAAAAAATCGTCGCCCTTGTACCCCCAAAACGAGCTGGGGCGCTTCAGAGTGCCGTAAATTTGCGCTTACTTGAGCGAATGGCAAAAACCGGTAAAAAGCAGCTTGTGCTAATTACGGGCAACCAGGCGCTTATTGCGCTTGCAGCGAGCGCTAAGATTCCTGTCGCAAAAAACCTGCAAAGCAAACCAGAACTTGCCGAAATTCCAGCATTGATTGTTGATGACGGTGATGACATTATTGATGGCGCCGACCTTCCGGTGGGTGACCACGCAAAAACAGTGCGCGTAAAAGACGGTACGAAGCCTGCGGTAGCGGCAAAGGGTTCGCGGGGTGATGCAATTGAAGATACGGACCTCGAACTTGATGGTGCAACTATAGCTCCAACGACACTTGCGGCTGCAACGGCAGCAAAAAAAGCGAAAAATCGCCCTAAAATTCCTAACTTCGATACTTTCCGCAAGAAATTAGTATTCATTATCGCTGGCGGCGTTGCGCTTGTTGGCTTACTGATTTGGATGTTTGTATTTGCCCCAGCGGCAACAATTGTTATTACCGCCAGCACGAGCCCGCAACCGGTGAGCGCTTCGGTTCGTCTTGACGCTACCGCTGCGACAGACTTTAAGGAGGGGATTGTCACCTCTGTTTCGCAACAACAAAAATCGGATGCTACGGTTGAGTTTGACGCGACAGGACAGAAAGATATTGGTGAGAAAGCAACGGGAACAATGACTTTGACTCGTACTTCTGTATCTAGCACTTCAATCACGGTTCCTGCTGGCACTAAGTTTACGTCAGGCGGGTTGACGTTTACGAGTAACGAAGCGACAACCCTTGCGGGAACAACAATCGGACCTGGCGGTATTGTACAGGATACTGCAACCGTTGGAGTAACTGCATCTGAGCCAGGGGCAGATCATAACCTATCAGCTCGTAGCTATCAGTCTTCAATGGGCGGTTTTAGTTCAAATGGTAGCGCGATGAGTGGCGGTACGACTAAGATTGCAAAGGTCGTTTCTGCCGAAGACATTGAGCGTGCTCGTGGCGAATTGATTGGCAAATCGACCGATGATGAAAAGAAAACACTTCTTAAGAAGTTCACGAATGGTGAAATTGTTATTGACAGTAGTTTTACTGTTGAGCGTGGTGAGCCTGTGTCTGCACCAGCGGTTGATGCCGAAGCGGCTAACGGTAAGGCGACATTGACTATTCCAACAACCTTTACGGTGTACGCCATTCCAAAGGCTGAGCTCGAGTCCTACTTAAAAGCATCGCTTGAATCAAAGATCGATGATGATGCTCAAAAGATTTATAGCACGGGTATCGACAAAGTCTCATTGAGTAACTTCCGTAAAGACGGCGAGGCGACACTTGTAACAGTAAACACGACTGGTCGTGTTGGTCCGGAAATCAAGGAAGAGCAAATTAAAGAACAGGTAAAGGGCAAGCGCTACGGCGACGTGCAACAGAGCCTCGAGGCGATTGGTGGCATTAAAGAAGTTGATACACAATTCTCATTCTTCTGGGTTCGCACGGTTCCAAATAATATCGATAAAATAAAGATTGAATTTAAAGTCGAGAATGAGTAATACGACGCTCGTAAGCCTGGACGTGGGTGAGAAGCGTATCGGCGTGGCAGTTGCAGACGCGGGCATTCGAATCGCCGTACCGTTTGCAACTGTAGAGGTTGATGGGTCAGAGATTCAGGCAATTGCCGAAATCGTGCTCAAGGAAAATGCTGACATTATTGTTGTTGGCTATCCGCGTAATCAGTCGGGCGAGGCGACGGCTCAAACAAAGTATGTTGAGGCGTTTACCGAGCAACTCGAACCCCTTGAGAAAAAGATCGTATTTCAAGATGAATCACTCACGAGTGTATTGGCGGAGCAGCAACTTATTGCGCATAAACGACCGTATTCCAAGGGTGATATCGACGCTCAAGCGGCAGCAATCATTTTGCAAGATTATGTAGAGGCGAACTATGGATGAGTTTCGCCGACGACCAGTAAACAGAGTTTCGACTCCTACGGATCAGTCTGGCATGTCGCCGCAGATGCCTTCACCTGTGGTGCCATCGCAAACACGGCCGGTCGAAACCCCTGCCGCGCCGTTGCAAAGTTCGGTGACGCCTCCAATTATTCATCAACCTATTGAAGATGCGTCGGCGCCACCTGTAAAGCCTCCAAGGAAAAGTTGGAAAAAGAAAATTATGTGGATAGCAGCAAGTCTTGTTGCAGCCATTCTTGTTATTGGTATTGGTGGCTGGATTTGGTATTCATCGCAACTCGCCGCTGTGGATGCGAATGATACAAGCAGAAAGCTTATAGCGATTGAGTCTGGAAGTACGCCAACGCAGATTGCACAGACGTTAAAAG
>JBOHNV010000011.1:0-36786 GCA_050730895.1 Candidatus Microsaccharimonas sp. | reverse complement strand
GATGTACCCAAACGTAGTCGAAACTTTTCATGTCTAGCTTTGTCTCGTCGGTTACAACATTTATACCTTTTTCATGAAAATAGGTGCTGATCGGTTCTGAAAAAAAATATGTATAAACAGTAACGACAGCACCGCAACTTTGAAGGTAGTCGGCAATTTCAAGTGTATTTATTTCTGACCCAGCGATGACACGCAACGAGGACTGCGTTATCAGGAACCGCTTACCTTTAAGATCAGTTGTTTTCAATTTCTAAGCCTATACTTGGGTGCGTTAGACTGTGCTTCGATACTCTAACTCCATTTACAGAAAAGTACAGTAACTCTGCCTCTTTATAGATAAGGTCTCTCTTTTCGTCCTCGATGGCAATATTGACATAATATTCACCATCCGTGTAGACATTTTGGATATTAAAACTAAGTTTTGTATTCTTGTGTATGCTAAATTCTTCGTCTTGAATCTTTGTAGATGTTGCGAGGATTACTCTGCCTGCTTGGTCTATAAAGTTAACTCCGAGTGTGGCGTTTTTGTATACCTTGTCAGACCTAAGTTCCAAATTAAGCGAAAAATCTTCACCAAAACTAAGTACATCTTTCCTTTTACCGTCTTGCGAAACATTCAGATCATGGAGAGTAACTGGCCATTTTTCTCTTTTTGCGCCCTTATCGGAAGATTTCTGCTTTTTCTTAATCTCTCTTTCACTTGCATCGATAAACAAATCGCTGTACTGGTTGGCGATTTTATCCGGGAGACCTTCACTTACAACTACACCGTTATCTATCAGTACAGCCCTATCGCAAAACTGACGTACGGCGGCCATATCGTGCGTAACAAATATTACTGTTTTCTTATTTCGTTTCGCCTCATAGAAGTAGTTGTAGCACTTTCTTTGGAAAGACTCGTCTCCAACCGCAAGAACCTCATCTAGTAACAGTACGTCTGCTCTTGCTTTAATTGCAATCGAAAATGCAAGTCTCACCTGCATACCCGAAGAGTAATTCTTTAGTTTCTGATCCATAAATTTATCGAGTTCTGCAAACTCCACAATGTCATCGTACATAGCTTCCATCTCTGCATGACTAAAGCCAAGTAGCGCGCCATTTAAATATACGTTGTCGCGTCCAGAAAGTTCCGGATTGAAACCAACCCCCAGTTCAATAAACGGTGTTAACTTTCCTTTAACAGTAATACTTCCATGGTCTGGAACATAAATCTGTGATATAAGCTTTAAGAGTGTACTTTTGCCACTTCCATTCCTACCCACAATACCGAAAAACTCACCTTCGTGAATATCAAAGGAAACACCACGCAAAGCGTGTTGAATATCAGCATCTTTATTTCGCTTTTTGAATATATTTACAACGCCAGACTTAATGGAGTTAGATTTTTTCTCATGCGGAAGATGAAAGTTTTTCTTTACATTCTTAACACTAACGGCAACATTTTTCTGCATTTATATTTCCTCCGCAAAACGAGGAGAACGTCGTTTAAAGTAAAGCGCACCAATTACAAATGTAGCGACAACTATTACAATAGGAATAAGCTCGAGCCAAATATTTCCCGTTAATGTATATAGTGTTGGGTTGCTATCTGGATTTACAACAACATGCCGAGCGCCCTGGATAATAGAGGCTATTGGGTTTAGTAAAAGGATCTCCGCAAATTGTTGACTCCTACTTATAACTATCGCCAACGGAAACATTACTACAGAGCCATAGAATAATGCTTGCATGATTATTTCCCAGATATAATTTATATCTCGCAATTTTACAAATAAAGCACTCAGCAGAAAGGCTAGGCCCAGCGCAAATACGAAGAGCTCTAGTATATAAATAGGGAGAAAGGCAGCGCTCCACGTAAGCTCAATGTGATTTACTACCATAAATATCGCAATTACAACAAAGTTAAGAGCAAGGTTAATTAGCGCAAGAAAGCTATTTGAAAGGATAATTACATACTTAGGGAAGTTAACCTTTCTGATCATATCCCCTCTATCGACAATAGAGCTAAGCCCGGTACCTGTTATCTCAGAGAAAAAGTTCCACAACACTATCCCTAAAAGAAGCGACACTGGCCAGGTCGGGTCGCCTGCGCCAATTCCAAGAAATCCTACTAATACAATATATAAAACGGTGAATAGAAAAATAGGCTTCAATAATGACCATAGGTAACCAAGCACTGAATCCTGGTAGCGTAGCTTGAAACCAGTCTTAACGAGCTCCCTCATTAGTATCATCGAGTATCTATATTTTGATTTGAAATGCTGTAACATACGTAATTCAATCTATTATATACTATGGAGGTAATTATGAAAATCCGTCTTGATCTCTCACCTTTAGCTTCCCAACACCGTTCTGGCGTTGCTCAATATACACGCCTACTATCAGAAGCGCTTGCGAGCACGGATGGTACTTCACTTTACGGTCATTACTTTGATTTTTTAAATCGTCAGCCTAAGCCAGAACTTTCTATTCAGCCCAAAAAGACCAACGTAAATAAGCTAGTTCCCCTTCGTTTTTACGCAAAGTCCCAAAGCTACAACATCGCGCCGCCTTTTGATCTATTCCTTCCAAAAGTAGATCTCACCATCTTCCCGAATTTCGCCACCTGGCCAGCTATTAATTCAAAACATACCGCAACCGTTATTCACGACCTTACCTACCTCTATTTCCCTGAGGTTGTAGAAGAAAAAAACCTCGCCCACCTTCGCCGAGTCGTGCCGGGCAGTATTAAAAAAGCTGATTTCATAATTACCGTTTCCAAATCAGTAAAAGCAGAGCTCATAAAAGAGTTCGGGCTCGCGCCAGAAAAATGTGTGGTTACACCGATTCCATCAGATGAATCATTCTTTACTATTGCCTCAAAAGAACAGATCTCAGCAGTTAAAGAGAAGTACAAAATTAGTCCTGATAAAAAATATCTCTACTTCATAGGCAACCTTGAGCCACGCAAAAATCTTAAAACACTTATTGAGGCATATCGACTCCTTCCTAAAGAGGCTAAAGACGAATACAGCCTTATTTTAGCCGGCGGTAAAGGCTGGAAAACCGAAGAAACTCAGCAAGCGCTCGACGAAGCCATAAAAGCCGGTGAAGATATTAAACACCTTGGCTTTATTGACCAAAAAGACAGCCCTGTACTCTACCAAGGTGCATCACTCTTTGTTATGCCATCACTATACGAAGGCTTCGGCATGCCTGTACTCGAAGCAATGGCAAGTGGCACACCCGTTGTAGCTTCAGACATCCCTGTACTTCGTGAGGTTGGATCGACCTACGCGAGTTACGCAAATCCACACAGTCCAGAATCATTCAAAGATGCAATTCTTGAAGCGCTTACAAAGCCTACGCCAAAACGTAGCGATCTTCAAAAGAATGTCACGCGATATTCCTGGGAGGATAATGTGAATAAAATTATCAAGGCAACAAACTCACTTAATAGCTAACTTATTAGCGCTATTACGTTTGCTATACTAAGAGGTAATGAACCTCCTCGAACACGAAGCAAAAACCCTCCTCAAAACAGCAGGCATCCCTACGCCAATAAGTAGCCTCGTCACAAAAAGCGCACCATCGCTCACCCAAGACCTTCCCGTCGTCCTAAAATCCCAAGTCCCTATCGGTGGCCGTGGTAAAGCCGGCGGTATTGTTATCGTCGAAGATCCCTCTAAGCTCTCAGCCACCATCGAAACCCTTTTCAAGCTCGACATCAAAGGCTTCACACCAACCGCCCTACTGGCCGAAGAAAAGCTCGCCATTCAAACCGAGCTCTACCTTAGCCTTCTTATCGATCGTGCCACAGCGGGTATATTATTAGTTGCCAATAAGGCTGGTGGTATAGAGGTCGAGGACACCAAAGACTTCGCCAGCTGGCAGGTCGACTACCAAAAACCCGACTTCGACGTACTCGGTCAAAGCCTGGCTGATTACTACGAGCTTCCTGGGCAAACTTTTGCACTACAAGACCTCGTACAAAAACTCTTTGCCTGCTTAAAACAAAACGACGCCACACTTATTGAAATAAACCCCCTTGTTCTCACCGAAGGCGACTCGTTAATCGCTGGTGATTGCAAGCTCACCCTCGACGACGCGGCTGCCTTTCGCCACCCGGAATGGGATTTCACTACTAAGGCAGCCGAAGCTAACTTTGTCACCATCAACCCAGAAGGCAACGTCGCCACTATCGCTAATGGTGCTGGCCTTGCAATGGCAACAGTAGACGCCGCCTACTCGGCCGGGCTCGTGCCTATTAACTTCCTCGACATTGGTGGTGGTGCCAACACCGAAACCCTCGTAGCTGCCTTTAAACGCATTACCGACTATTCTACCGTTCAAGCAATCATCATTAACATCTTTGCCGGCATCACCCGTTCCGACGAGGTCGCCAGGGCTATTATTGCCGCTCGCCAACACATCACCAACCTTCCACCACTGTTTATTCGCCTTGCCGGCACTAATTACCAAGAGGCCGCCGACCTCCTGAGCGAAAAAGACATCGCCATACTCCCAAACCTCGAGGCCTGCCTTGAAGCTGCGAAAGAGGTAGTCCATGAATAATCTATTCGAAGGTAAAAACGTTACCGTCCAAGGAATCACTGGTGCCCATGGCAGTTTCCAAACCAAAGCCATGCTTGCTGCAGGTACTAATGTTGTAGCAGGCACAACACCAGGTAAAGCCGGCCAAGAAGTTGAAGGTGTTCCGGTATACAACACTATCGAAGATATCCAAAAAGAGCACACCATCGACATCTCTGTTATTTTCGTCCCAGCTCGTTTTGCAAAAGCCGCTATTATCGAGGCAATCGACGCGCAAGTCCCTCTTGTCGTCTGTATTACCGAAGGTATTCCCGTCCACGATATGCTCGCCGTTAACGAACGCCTGCGACGCTCTGCCACCAGCACCCTACTTGGGCCAAACTCACCTGGTGCATTGCTTCCAGGCGGTAATAAGCTCGGTATTATCCCCGCCTCTATGGCACTGGCGCCAAACGAAAAAGGTTCCGTTGGTATCGTCAGCCGATCTGGCACACTCACGTACGAAACGATGGCTAGCCTCAGCGAAAAAGGCATCGGCCAAAAGTACGTCATTGGTATTGGCGGCGACACCATCCACGGCATCGGCTACCGCGCCTGCCTCGAACTCTTCGAATCCGACCCCGACGTCGACTCAATTGTATTAATTGGCGAAATTGGCGGTAAAGAAGAAATCGAAGCCGCCCTCTATATTAAAGACCACGTCACCAAACCCGTCTTCGCCTACATTACCGGCCACCACGCACCTCAAGGGGTGCAACTGGGTCACGCCGGAGCAATATTAGGCTCTAAACACGAATCAGCCGCTGCTAAAACGCGCGTCTTCAAACTCGCCGGTGCACAGACCGCAACGAGCATTACCGAACTCACCTCGTTAGTACACGCAAAACATAGCTAAAATTGGTATACTAACAGTAATGAAGCTGATTTCTATCCTCATCCCCGCCTATAACGAAGCGCCTGTGCTCGATAAACTCATGGTTCGTTTAGCTAACCTCGCAAACGACACAAAAAGCTACGACTTTGAATTCCTTTTCGTCAACGACGGCAGTAAAGACAAAACCCTCGAAATGATCAAAGGCTACGCCGAGCAAGATCCGCGCGTCAGTTATATAAACCTGTCTCGTAACTTCGGTAAAGAAATCGGCATGATCGCTGGGCTCGACCACGTACAAGGCGACGCCACGGTTATTATCGACGCTGACCTCCAAGACCCGCCAGAGCTCATCCCCGAAATGATCAAGCTCTGGGAAGAAGGCTACGACGACGTCTATGCTAAGCGCCGCAGCCGTGAAGGCGAGACTTGGCTGAAGCAATTTACCTCTCGTACGTACTACAAAACGCTCCAAAGCGTCACCCGTATTCCTATACAAGAAGATACCGGTGACTTCCGCCTACTCGACCGTCGCGTTGTCGAAGCGCTCAAGCAATTCCGCGAATCACAACGCAACACCAAGGCGATGTTTAGCTGGGTTGGGTTCCATAAAAAAGAAATCCTCTACGACCGCGACCCACGTGCCGCCGGCGAAACCAAATGGAACTACTTAAAGCTCGTGGAGCTCGCCATCGACGGCATCACCTCGTTTACCACCGCACCACTCCGTATTGCTACCTACACCGGTATTCTTGTGTCGATTGCCGCGTTTATTTACCTTATTTTCCTCGTTATTCGTACAATCTTTATAGGCACCGACCTTGCCGGCTACCCCTCAATGATGGCTGTTATTCTGTTCCTAGGCGGCGTCCAGTTACTTTCGCTTGGTATTATTGGTGAATACGTTGGTCGTATCTTTAACGAAACCAAGCAGCGCCCACTGTATTTAATTGAGGAATATCACAATGGAAAAGCTCCTAAAAAAGCACGCCGAAAAGCTTAGGTTTGCTGTTGTGGGTGGCGCAAACACCGCCATCGACTTCGCCGTCCTTTTTGCCCTTACTTTTGCCGGTGTCGATAAAATCGTCGCCAACTACGCATCAACCAGTGTTGCGTTGATCTTTAGCTTCTTTGCCAATAAATCATTCACCTTTAAAGACAAGTCCGGCAACGCTAAAAAGCAATTTGTAGCATTCCTCATCATCACCCTTGCTGGTCTTTGGGTACTACAACCAATTATTATCTGGATCAGCACCTCTGCACTTGCACCACATATAAGCAGTGAAGCCGTAAACTTATTCATCGCCAAACTCATCGCCACCGTCGCCTCACTTGTTTGGAATTACCTGCTGTATTCACGATTAGTATTTAAAAAGAACGAGAAATAACATGGCACACATCGCAATCGACGCCCGCATTATTAACTCCAGCACCGGCCGCTACGTCGAGCGTCTCGTTACTTACTTGCAAGACGTCGACACGCAAAACGAATACTCCATTCTCGTCCCTACAAAAGATAAGGACTTTTGGAAACCACGCAACGAAAACTTTACTGTTCGCACGGTCGATTACGACAATTATTCCGTTTCCGAACAAATAGGTTTTAACCGCTACTTAAAGAAGCTAGGCGCCGACCTTGTACACTTTTGCATGCCGCAGCAGCCAGTGGCGTACAAAGGTAAAAAGGTCACCACCTTCCATGACCTTACCCTTTTAAAAACCTATAATTCCGACAAAAACTGGCTTGCGTATCACGCCAAACAAAAGGTTGGAAAATACGTATTTAAACGTGTTGCCGAAGAAAGTAATCACATTATTGCCGTCAGTAAATTCACAAAAAACGAACTGTTAAAAACCTTTCCTAGTGTTCCAGAAGAAAACGTTTCTGTCATTTACGAATCGTCCGACGCCGCAACAATTGCACCTAAAAAGTACGCCGTGCCGTTTAAAAAATACATTCTCTACGTTGGACAACAATCTGATTACAAAAACATTAAACGCCTTGGTGATGCCCACCAAATTCTTCTCGCTAAGTACCCAGACCTTGGCCTGGTACTCGTTGGCAAAAAGAACACCTCGGCGCTCGCCAATGAGCACTACTTTAGCGAAAAAGGTTACACCAACATCCACTTCACCGACTTTGTTACCGACTCCGAACTCAGCTGGCTCTACACCCATGCCCAAGCTTACATATTCCCGTCGCTTATGGAAGGTTTCGGCCTCCCCGGCCTCGAAGCAATGGGCTACGGCATTCCCGTTGTCAGCAGTAATGCCACTTGCCTTCCTGAAGTCTACGGCCAAGCCGCCCACTATTTTAACCCAATCGACACCAGCGACATAGCCGACGCAATCGACCAAGTCCTCTCAGACGACAAACTCCGCACCCGCCTCGCAAAAGCCGGTTTTAAACAAATCAAGAAATATTCTTGGAAAAAACAAGCCCAAGAAACACACAAGATCTATAAGCAAGTCCTAGATTCCTAGAATAAACCCAAGAGGTACTTCAAGAGACCGTTACACGCCTTTAAAATTTGCACCGTGCTAAATTTTAAAGGGTTGCACTTCGCTTTTAGTCTCTTTCAATACCTCTCTAGCTGGCAGACACTCGCTTATAGGTCAGCGATAAAGCCTTTCCAGTAGGCTTTCGTGTCTTCAAGTTTATCTTCACTTAGCAACTTATCTTGGTTTATAGCAATAATCGATTTCTCACCACCAGGCTTTTCCTGAATGTTCACACTTAAAGTTGAGCCGTCTTCTAACGTACAGCGCCAGTAACGCCATTCATCAGTCTTCGAGATCCGCGGCGCATCAACAACTTTAGTGCCGCTATATTCACGAACATCACCAATGAGCGCAATCCAAGCATCAAGCGCTTCGTCCATACTTCCGTTCACTGTTCTAGAGACAGTCACCGAGAATGTTCCGTCGCTCATTTGCCCAACCTTACGCCGGCCAATATGCTGTTCGTAGGCAACAGTTACCCCTTGCGCCCACCATTCCGGAGAGCTTGAAACAGCGCGCTTCTTAATTTCATAAAACGCCACTAAAGCAATCGCACCGTGTGTTTTATCACGATGCGGTTCTAAAATTTCTAACCATTCACCCCATGTAATACCACTACCGGTTTCAATCGCCTTTTGTCGTTGAACCGGAATGGGCGAAACCATATTAGCTACTCGCCTGGGTAATAACAATCTGACGGTCCATACCTTCGCCTTCGCTGTGGGTTTGAATATCGGAATATTCTGCTGCAACTTGGTGTACAATGCGCCTATCGGCAGCATTTAAGCGTGCTACGTGGCTTGTGCCACTCTTACGAACCTCTTCTATCCACTGGCGAGTTTGTTCAGCAAGGCGGTCGTTACGCTGCTTTTTATAATCTGCAATGTCGAGGTTAACGCGGTTCAGCGCGGCGTCTTTATTGCGCAGTACCGTTGAAACCAAAAACTGAAGGCTACGAAGTGTTTCTGCGTTACGCCCAATAAGAAGGCTATTTACCTCACTCGAAGGTACTGAAAGTTCAATAATGTCGTCTTGCATCGAAGCTTCAACGGTAACGTTAATACCGAAAAAACTAAGCAAGTCCGCTACATAAGTTCGTGCGAATTCTACCGATTCTTCCCTGTTCATTACTTCTCCTTTTTACGCGGCGTATCTTTCGCGCTAATGCGCGTGATGTTCGTCTCGTTTGCCTTTGAAGCGGTGCTTTTTGCACTCTTTTTCACAGTCTTCTTTTCACCAGCAACAACAGTCGCTTCACGGGCTTGGCGCTCGCGGGCTTTAGCGGTAGCTTTTTTGCCTTCTTTTTTAATTTGTTCGTCGGCAAGCTTATCCATATCCTCAGCGTTGTGCTTCAACAAGAAGTGCTGTTGAATTGCCGCAAAGAGGTTAGAAACAACGTAGTAGAGCGCCAATGCACCAGGAAGGCTCATCATAATGAAGAACATCATGAATGGCAGGAACTTGATCATCTTAGAAGTAACAACGGCGTTCAATTCAGCTTGGTCTGGTTCTTTACCTTCGCCTGCTTCAGCAAGGACGTCGCGGAAGCGTTTCGTTGTGGTCGTTGGTGCAGTTTGCTTTGAAATAAGGTACTGCGTAAAGGCAGCTACACCAGCAAGAACCACCAAGAACCAACTAATACCTTCGGCCGAGATAGCGTGCTGCGTAAGGTCAATAACCCCAAAGAGCATTTCATTGAAGTTGTCCGGGTTTGCAATAAGATCTCTCACTGGCTGGAAAACATCCATAAAGCCATAGGTGAACTTTTCAATCGCGTCGCGGTGCGTGGTAAAGATCTGAATCACCTGGAAAAGGGCAATGAAAATAGGAAGCTGAATCAGCAAGATAAGGATCGAACGGAATGGCTTTACTTCGTGTTTTTTGTACAGCTCGAGCATCTGCATACTTTCGAGCTGACGGTTACCCTTGGTTGCCTTTTTAATACGGGCAAGTTCCGGTTGGAGCTTTCGCATCGCCTTTACTTGGTGAAGTTGCTTCACCACAAGTGGCCACATGGCAAAACGAATAATAATCGTAAAGATAATAATCGCTACACCGAAATCGGCATAGGGGACAACGCTATAAATAAATAGCAAAAGGTTAAAGATTGGTTGGACAATAAATAGTTCAAAAATGTTCATTTGCGGCCTCTCGAGCTCATTACTTCTATCAGTATATCAGATACATCCCTTATTTATACAGGGATGCTTTGTCGAAAAGTTGATCAAGTTGCTCGGAAATCGCTGCAAAGGGGAGCGTGCGTAATTCAGCCGATGTACAGATAATAACAATGTCATATACATCATTCAGCTGCTCAATATGTAAGCGGAGATACTCGTACATACGGCGACGAATTCGGTTTCGGCCAACTGCCGACTTAATAACCTTTTTGCTCACTACTACCGAAAAACGCGGGCGGGTGCGGCGGGCATTGTGTGTGTATTTAATAGTAAACAGTTGCGAACGAACTGCCTTGCCGTTTGAATACACATAGCGTAAGCTGTTGTGCCCATGAAAACGGTATAAAGATGAAATCATATGTATCTAGTATACCCGAGATTTATAGGGGAGCCGTGAAAAGAAAAATACCTCTCATATTCCGAGAGGTATTTTTACTAGACCGTCAACTGTGCGCGTCCCTTTAGGCGGCGGCGCTTCAATACTTGGCGGCCGGCTTTTGTTGACACACGAGCACGAAAGCCGTGAGTTTTCGCACGGTGACGGGTGTGTGGTTGGTAAGTTCGTTTTGGCATATCTAAGCTAGTATACCTCATTCACCCCTTTAAATCAATTCTAGGCCTTGCTTTTTTTGACTTACGTGCCGTGGTATACAGAAATTATCCACAATCCATACACAGTTATCCACAACTTAACAGAGGTGGAAAGCAATTGTGTATAACTCGAACCCCTTATGACCCTCGTTCTCCCCTGCTCTTTTTTAAACCTATTTATGGTTGTGGAAAACTCTGAATCTATCGTATAGTAAAGGGTAATAGATATTAGTAAGCGGTAGGCACTAGAACGCTATGGTGGAGAGCGGTCTATAAGAGAGGTACATTTAGGGGACATGCAAAAAGATATACACGCACTCTGGCAAGGTATTTTAGGTGAAATAGAACTCACCCTTTCAACACCCAACTACACAGTGTATTGGGCAAATACAAAACCAGTTTCATATGACGGCAACGAAATGATCTTTGAAGTCCCTAACTTGTTTGTACAAAAGAACCTTCAAACCAAGTACGACAAGGTGATGCGTGAAATGCTCGACAAAAACGGCCTCAGCGCCGCTACCCTCACCTACGTTATTCCTTCGGCGGGTGCTAAAAAGCCTCGTGTCAGCCGCGAGACAACTCCCCTCACCCCTGCCGGTTCAGTTGCCTCTGCGAGCCCGGCCGCAGCAATGGGCTACACCTCCACTCCGTCACCCCTTGCCGCTCGTGGAAACCTAAACCCGCGCTACACTTTCGATAACTTCATTGTTGGTTCAAGTAATGACCTCGCTTATTCTGCCAGCCAAGCCGTTGCTACAAGCCCAGGTGTTAAATACAACCCTATCTACTTCTACGGTGGTGTTGGGTTAGGTAAAACCCACCTTATGCAAGCTATTGGAAACGAGATCTTAAAAAGCGCACCAGAAAGTCGCGTGTTGTATGTAAGTTCCGAGACGTTTGTAAATGAATTCCTTGACTACATTCGTTTCAAGAAAAAAGGCTTCTCTGACAAATACCGCAACGTAGACGTACTAATTGTCGACGACATGCAATTCATTGCCAATAAAGAGAAGACTCAAGAAGAGTTCTTCCATACCTTCAACTTCCTACACCAAAACAATAAGCAAATCATTATTAGTAGCGATAAGCCACCAAAGAGTATTCCAACCCTTACCGAGCGTCTTCGTAGCCGTTTTGAAATGGGAATGAGCATTGATATTCAAATGCCCGACTTTGAAACTCGTTGCGCAATTATTAATGCCAAAGCGGGACTTTCTGGAGTTACTCTTAATCCAGAAACTGTTGAATTCCTCGCAAACAACATTAAAACCAACATCCGTGAACTCGAAGGTGCACTCAACCAACTTCTCGCCTATTCCGAACTTCACCACGTTGAGCCAGACGTTTCAACAGCTGAAGGCCTTTTAGGTAACGTTCGCCACTCGCGGCCACAACATATTACCAGTAAGCAAATTATTGATAAAACCGCCAAACACTTCCAGCTTAAGATTGAAGAGATATGCGGCAGCCAACGCGACAAACATATTGTTGTACCGCGTCAGATAGCTATGTACCTTTTGCGAAGTGAACTTCATCTTAGTTTCCCTAAGATCGCTGGTGAACTTGGACGTAAAGATCACACCACCGCTATCCACTCCGTAGAAAAGATCGAGAAAGCAATTAAGCTCGACTATATGATTCGCGAACAAGTAAACTCCATTCGGGAGCGCCTGTATGCATAACCTCACAACCTGGGTAAAAAATGTGTACAGCTTGTGTGTACAAGGTATGGAAAACCGTGGACACCTATCCACACTCCGCCTACAAACCAGTACTCATTACCGGCTACCCAGTGCACAACCCACAAGTTTCACCCAATCTATCCGCAATTTTCCACCAACTGTATACACACCTAAAAATCACCAAATAACACCTTCCAACTCCCACTTATACACACTATCCACACCCCCTACTATTAAGAAGAACAAGAAAAAATAAGAAAGGAACACAATAACAATGGAACTCACTGTAACCCAGGAAAACTTCTCAAAAGCACTATCTGCTGTGGGTCGAGTAGCAAGTACAAAGACGCAACTACCTATTCTTAGTAACATCCTTTTACGAACAGATGGTAATAGGCTTTTAATAGCTGCAACAAACCTAGAGATCGCAACAACCCAATACATTGGTGCAAAAATAGCAAAGCCAGGTGCAATCACCGTTCCTGCTCGTCTTATTTCAGAATTCGTTTCAAGCCTTCCAAAAGGTAGCATCGATCTTAAAGTAGTGGGTGAAAACATTCACATTTCGAGTGGTAAGTACAAGTCAATCATTAATGGAGTGATTGCTGACGATTTCCCAGAGCTCCCAACCATCAACGAAGAAAGCTCAGTCACCTACTCTATTAATACCGAAGAGTTTAAACAAGCCGTGTCACAAACCGTTATTACCGCCAGTGGCGATGCAACCCGCCCTGTACTTACCGGTGTATTTTGGCACTCACACGAAGGTTGGGTTTTCCTGGCCGCAACCGATGGCTATCGCCTTTCAGAACGCCGCCTTGTTGAAACAAAGAGTGAAGTTGCAGCGATTATTCCAACGCAAACACTTCAAGAGGTGCTTCGTACGATTGTTGACGACGTCGATACTATCGATATCTTGTTCGACGAAAGCCAAGTACGATTCCGTATTAATGAAGCCGAGGTAATTAGTCGCCTTGTAGATGGTAACTTCCCTGACTACCGCAGCCTTATTCCGGCAAAATCTGAAATAACTGCCGTTATGAATAAAACCGAATTTACCCGCGTGAACAAAATTGCTGGCCTCTTCGCTCGCGAATCTGGCGGAAGTGTCACAGTAACAGTTGACAGTGAACAAAAGACCGTCTCGCTCCACTCTATCGCCTCAGAGCTTGGCGAAAACACTAGCGAACTCGACGCCGAAGTAACTGGCGAAGGCGGACAAGTAACCCTGAACTCGCGGTATCTTACTGAAGCACTTGGTGTTATTGATGCCGATACGATTACCTTTAGCTTTAGTGGCAAGCTTTCGCCAACGATTTTGAAATCAACCAAAGACGACACGAACTATTACCACGTGATCATGCCACTTAAGAGTTAATAGCTACTAGTTATTACCCACCAACTGTCACCTAGTATGACTTCTGTTAAAACCCTTCATGTAAAACACATTCGCTCGCACACCGAGTATACTGTTGATTTTTCCCCAGAAGTGACCATTTTAACAGGGGCTAACGGCAGTGGAAAAACTAGTCTTCTAGAGGCAGTATATATAAGTTTACAGGGCACCTCATTTCGCGGGAGTGACAGCGATTTACTACAAAAAGAGAGCCCTTGGTGGAAAATCGACGTTATATTAGACGATCAACAAAATCGAACAATAAAGTTTGACCCCGAAAAAACAACCGGTCGTAAACAATTTGTTATCGACAGTAAAACTACTGCGCGCATCCCGGCGAAACTCAAGCACCCAGTGGTATTATTCGATCCAGAAGACCTTCGCTTGCTTCATGGCTCACCTGCCCGCCGACGCCAGTTTATAGATAGGTTTATTAGCCAGTTAAATCCGCTGTACGGCCCGACACTCCGAAAGTACGAAAGAGCACTCAAGCAGCGCAATAACCTGCTGAAAAGCGCTTACACGCACGACGATCAACTATTCGCCTGGAATATCGCACTCGCCGATCACGGCGCGTATATCATAGAGCAACGTATCGCTTTTATTGAACAGATTAACCAGAATCTCGCTAGTCTCTACCAAGACATCGCTGGGACAAAAGATATCGTAACGATCCATTATTCGCACACGTTTGTAGGTGACGTAAAACAAAAGCTACTCAACGAACTCCACGCTCACCTTGAACGCGATAGTTACCTAGGAAGCACCTCGGTTGGCCCGCATCGTCACGATGTGATATTTGAAATTAATAATTCCCCTGCTCTTTCGGTTGCCTCACGCGGTGAAGCGCGAACTATTGTGTTGGCGTTAAAATTCCTCGAAGTTGCTATCATTGAACAACTTACTGGTAAAACCCCTGTTATCCTCCTCGATGACGTCTTCTCTGAACTCGACGCTAATCGTCAAAAACTCCTCACGAGCCATTTAACAGGACACCAGATTATTATTACCTCAGCTACTAGCCACGCTGGCAAGCATTTGCATCACGTGGAACTAAAAGGTTAAAATCTATAATTATTATGATCGAGGCTGGTTGTCGTCGCGAATAAGATTTCCGGCGTCATCGTAATTGTACTGAATCTCGTATTTCGTTGGGTCTACTCCTTTTGACGAAATCCAGTCTGTTACTTCTTTCTTATACATTGCAACAATCTCGGCATTAGACGCCGCGTTGCCTTTTAGGTCAACCTCGGCAATATCAAGAGAAACAACAAGAACCAACGCATCACCTTGGGTTGCATCAGGTGTTATTTCAAAAGTAAAGTTCTCGTATGGAAGGTACTGAAGAAGTACGTCACTGGCGGTAGCCTGCTCTGATACAAGGTCGGTACAGGTAAATTCGCCATAAATAAGCTTTTCTTTTGGTAGACACGATACCACGATTGGATTACCGCCTATATTTGCCGCTTCATCGCTCGAATAGCTGTACTGTACGTTGTAGGACTGTTTAATACTGGCCATATCGACAATAAAAGAGCCACTGTAAATAGTTGTTGCAGTGTCATATTCTTGGATATCAGAATCGTCCCGTATTGTCGCATCATTAATATTTGATGCATCGACAGAGGAGTCTATATTTTTCACAACCACGTTATAAAGATATGATTCTATTCCATCGCGTACGTCGCTCGATACGTTCTTTACCTTAGTATCGTAATTTTGGATACGAATAAATTTCCCAAACTGGTTCTCGTCTTTTTGCGTAAAAATAGTAATAAGCGCAATTAATCCAACAAGAAGAGCAAGGCCACCTAAAAGAATGAGTGCTGCGTTTTTCCGAGACATTCCTTGTTGTTGCATCCTACTTTACATCCCCCTTTAGTAATGAATCAGTATACGCATACGTGTAGTTATCGCTGTCGAACTGAGAAAGCGGGTACTCACGCGCGGTATCCCAACTAGCCGGACCGCCACAGCCAGCTTCACCAACAATTACTTTGCCATTTGCTGTATCAACCCCAAGAATAACACCCGTGTGACCACACTTCACATTGCCACACATTTGGCTTCCACTTGGTGTGCTGAAGATAGCGTAGGGTCGAGGGCTATGCCCGTTACCAATATCGGGGTTTCGCGAGATTATATTTGCAGCAACGGTGCTTCCATTACCTGGCGCGCCGGTGTCGAACCCTTTAATATTTGTATATTTATTAATAAAGTATGTTGAGAACGATACACAGTTAGAGAGTGGGCCACCTGCACAGTCGCGTCCTGCTCCGCCGATATACTGTTCATTAGAAGGGTTATTCTTATACTCTTCCATGAACTTCTTGGCCTGTTCGAGGTCCATACCACCCGCTACTAACCCACCACCACACGAACTACTTATACCATTTGCATAGAGTTCAAGAATGTCTGCTGCTGAGTTTGCGCGTACTTGAGCGGTAGCCTTTATATCTCCCGGATACTCATAGAGATATGTCCACGCAATCGCTGCATCAGGAGCTTGAACGAGAGAATGAAGATAATCGAAAAGCGTTGCACCATTTGGTACATCTTGCCCGTAGTCATTCTTTATTCCATTAACACGGGCTGAAATCGAAGACGGTTTAAAGTCTTTAATGTACGTTAATAGGTAATTTAATTGAGCGAGCAGGAATTTATCGTTCACTTCAACCGGGACTCCTTGCGGGACAAACCCGTTCGACTCAACAACACCGCCGCCATATTCAGCTTTATAGTATTGATTAAATAAATCAGCACCAATTGCATCACTTACATATTTCTTAGCGGTTCCGCGCTGTCCTGGATCGTGGGTGAATTGTGCAATTCCCCATCCACCACCTGGCCATGACTGAGACATCTCCTGCCTAAAAGGACTAAATCCCCCCTCGTGCTTCATACTTCCTGAGATTCCAGCTGCTTGTTGAGCAGACATCCCGGCGTCAATCCAAAAGTTAAAAATCTTCTCGGCATTATTTTTGCCACGCACTTTAGGAATCGTTGCTGCCGAACTCACCCCGTTACCTGCACTGCAGGTTGTTGCACACGGGTTATAGAAAAGAATATCGTTTGCAGCGTAGAACTGTTCATCACAACCAGCACCCGAACTCGATTCGTCGGCCGCATAAACTGATGCGGTAGAGATAGAAACAACACTCGCAACGGCAAGTAAAAGTGCTGTAAAGGCCAAGGTAAATCGTTTCACTGTATACACCCTCTCATTCTACACACCATTTCCACTTGTTGAATAATGCCATGGCTCTTTGTCGAAGTTAAAGAACCCATGTTTACCGGCATTTGCTCGTAACCAAGTATATGCTTTGTAATGTTCACCACCCCTTGCTGCGCAGGCTCTCTCGGCGTTCTCGAGGCTACCATACCCATTTGTTGGACTCCCTCCGTAACAGATTGTAGCGCCACCCCTTGGTGTTCCAAGGTCCATCGCGAGTCCGGTTGAGTGCATCGAGAAGTAGCTTGGTGGACGCTTTCGCATGCCATCGCTAAGTCCTAACGTAACTCCTTCAGCAGCTGCAGCCTCGAACATATTCATAGCGTTTGTTGAAACAAGGGAGTTTATACTATTTCCACCATTATCTCCAGATACGCTTGTATTTAAGGTGACCTGGCAGAGACGGATAGTCCATCCATATTGAGGACTCGTGTACACCCCGGCGTCTGTTGTGCGTGGGTCGCACTGAGTGCTTGAATAATCAACGTTATTTGTAAGCGTCCATCCGCCATTACCGCCACGATCGGTTGTGTTTGCTGGTCGGCCCGTGCCGCTTTGCGATTCTTCAGTAATCTCCTCTTCGCCGCTCATACCCGCTTCAATACGACTATCCATATAGTTGAGGTAGTAGTTTGCATTTTCGGAGTCAATAATACATTCTTTTGCGTTGTCGGGGTTGAATTCTTGTTCACCCTCGGCGTACCCAAGTGGCTCAAGGCTGGTAATACATTTATCGACGAATTCGGCATACGCACCTTGTGGTACACCACCTTCACCGAGGAGTCCGCTATCGATAAGCTGTGTAGCAACTTCAATAGGGTCTCTGTTGAGGTATTGTGGCGGAATAGCCCGAATAACATTACAGAAAGGATCTGCTGCGTACTGTGCTTCTTGAACATCGAGGTCGTTACAAACGTTGAGTGATTCTTCATATTCTGCGTCTGAGGCGGCGCTCGATTGAGGTAAAATCCCCTTCACAGACGAAGCGAGCAGTGAGGCAATAGAAGTGATTGGATTCGAGCTTGATTGAAGCGGGAGGAGCGTTGACGCAATCGATCCAATAAATGTATGCGGGTTAGTAGCGTCAAATGGGCTTGTGTTTTCGAGCTCATCCGCAATGTACTGGTTAGTTGTTTGTGTTTGAAGTGAGTTATATGCGAGCGCATCATCTTTTGTCATAGGAGCTGCTCCATTTTGACCTGCGAGCGAATCAGAAAGGAGCTTACCTGAACCAGAGGTAATCGCGTTACCCGCTTCTTCGCCACTAATATCCTCTGTAACCGATCCCGCTACGATATCTGCAAGTAATGCTGGAAGCATAGATATAGCCACAGCAATAGTGACATGAACGGCCGCACTCCCCACCATCTTAGCGACGTTAGCGCCCGGAACGAAGAGCATAGCGACGCCTGCTAGTAACGAACCTGCTTGTACGAATGGATTACCAAGGACGGCACAAGTGCTTCGAGCTGCACCTCTATTACCACCGAGGAACGATAATACATATGTTGACGTTTGAGAAATCTCCCCAACTAAACCGCCACCGGCCATAAACCGATTAGAAATATCCATACTTCGTTGCGACGCCGAGCTATCTCCATAAGCTGCATACTTATACCCAAACGAATCCGTTGCTGACCCGACAAGCGTCTTTGTTAGATCGTTCGGATCTTTTTTGGTTGCCGTAAGTGTATTCCCGAGGAATTCAATATCCTTTTGTGATGGAGATTCACCCGCCTTAATTGCGTCTGATATAGAGAGGTATATCATGGCATAACGAACAAGTTGCGCGGCGCGGATTGTTTTTGCGGCATACGTCAGTCCGTTAAGTGCGGCGTATCCCATACACGCGTCATCAACAATACCGGTAATTTTAAATACATTCCCCGCCTTTGCTACCTCGCCGCCAATATCAGAAAGTGCCGAACTTACCTTATTCCCCGTAGCGCCACTTTTTGCATCTGCTTCGATCGCGCGGGCATTCCTCGCCTCTTCTTCGGAGTACGTTCTACAATCTTCTTTACAGTCTGGGTCTATTTTGTCGCCCGCTTGAATCTTACTCGTATCAAGATCAGCTTCACTAAACCCTTCCCTTGCGATAGTAGCTAGTTTTTGTCTCGTCCTGGATTCATCTTCTGCGCCGAGCTCTGGAGGCGTTTTACTTATCTTGAACTTTGTTGCAACAGCCGACCATGCCTTGCCGGCCAACCCTGCATACTTAGGGTTATAAGCTTGCCGTAAGGCTGAACGAAATTCGGCATTAGTACTGGCCACCGAAGTGAAGTTATTTGCAGTTATAGATTGCCCTTTAAAAGTGTACGAAAGAGGTTTCGTTCTACCTGTAATACTCTTCTTTTCATCAGGAACTACCTCAATACCAGCTTTTTTAAACTTCTCTAATTGTTTGTCGGATAACGTCGTGTACTTACAACGAATCGAAACAGCACTACTACAAAACCCTTTTGTTGATCCATCGATCTTTGCCATAAGAAGCTTATTTGACCGCGTCTCCATGCTAGCGAGCTGCGTATTGAACTTCTCTAGCATTGTTGAATTAAGCTGGAAGAATAATAAACTCGGCGATGTTAACGCCATAAGAATAAGCCCCCCAATACCAATTCCACCTCCAATACCTAAGGCTGGGCTCGCTTTTTTAAACCAACCCTTAAAGCGACCACGTTGTTTGGAAGGTCTGCCCTGAACATTATTTCTAAACTCAGCATCCGGTGCGCCGGTAGCTTTTTCAGACTCGCCTCTTCGGGCGCGTTCAATACTTGCGTCTTCCTGCGAACTATCGGCATTCTCACCATAGTTACGCTCGAAGTCGCTCATATCAACTGTGCCGCGTTTTTCCGCACCAGCGAGATCATTAAAACGACGGTCAGCGTGTTCCTGACCGATATTCTTTTCGTCTTGCCTCTCGTCTCCCGGGAATAATGTCTTCGGCATATCTACACTTCATTATACGCGTTATGCGCCGTTTTACACCCCTGTTGGTGATTGTTGATTATTCGTCTGAGGGTTCGTGGTAATAAGCTGTTGCTCGGTCGGTGACGCTTGAATTTGAATATGCACGTGGCTTTGGCCTGCAAAGAAAAGCCCTTGCCCAATTGGGAAGTTCGCCAAACGCTTCTTTTCTTCTTCAGTAAGTTTAAATACATCTGAAAGCACGTCTACTGCACTCGAAGATTGCTTAAGTAGTAGTTGCATCGAACTGTTGGCAACAATTGCACGCCCCATTTTACTACTCATGAAGTCTTCGACGTCTTGTGTAATAGTGGTAAGTCCAAGGTGGTACTTACGAGCACGCTTTGCAAGGCTAAACAAGAAGTTGGCTGAATCTTCATATTTCATAAGCTGCCACGCCTCGTCTACGATCAACATACGCTTTCGTTGGTCGGTACGCGTAATATTCCAAATATGGCTTAGTACAATGTACATGGCAACCGGGCGAAGTTCGTCTTCGAGGTCACGGATATTAAATACAACCATTGGGTTATTGATGTCGATGTTTGATTGCTGGCTGAAGATCCCGGCAAAGGTACCGGTGGTGTACTTACGAAGGCGCTGCGCAAGCGCTGGCCCACTACCGCCCATGTGTACTAATGTATCGTAGAGGTCGGCAATCACCGGTGGTGGTGAGTTGTGTGTTAATGGGTCGCTGGTAATACCCACGCGCGCATAAGTGTCGATGAGTGCTTGATCGAGGTCAGCTTCTTCGGCTGGGGTAAGCGCCGACATTGCCACGCCTGCGGCAGTTGTTTGTGAACCACCAAGCATTAAACGGAAGAGTCCGTGAAGTGTTACAAGGTTAGCGCGAAGTGCATCATCGGCTTCGTCGCTATCGATCACTCGTGGCAAGTCAAATGGGTTAATACGTGTTTGAGAGTTAAGGCTTAAGCGAATATACGCCCCGCCCACTGCGTCGGCCAATTTTTGATACTCATTTTCAGGGTCGATAATAATCACTTCACTCCCAAGCATCATGCTGCGCAGTGCCTCAAGCTTCACGGTAAATGATTTACCAGCACCAGACTTTGCAAACACCACCATGTTGGCGTTTTCTAGGCGGAACCTATCGAAAATAACTAGCCCGTTATTGTGCATGTTAATACCGTACAAGATACCTTGGTTATCGGTAAGGTCTGCGCTGGTGAACGGGAAGCTGGTACTAATAGCACCGGTGTTCATGTTACGGCGAATCTGCAACTGGTCGCTCATTTGCGGTACAGAGCTATTGAGCCCTTGTTCTTGTTGTGATGAAGCGACCTTACTAAATACCATTTGCTGGCCGAAAATCGTTTCAATTTTTTGCTGCACGAAGTTAAGTTCGTCCATACTGTCAGCCCAAAGGGTCACGTAGAGCCCAAAACGGAAGAACCGTTCGGCACCCACCTGAATTTGGTCACGGAGTTCCTCGGCGTCATTAATGGCTGCTTCAAGCGCCGGGTCACGTACACGGCCCTTTTCACTGTTAATAGAATACGTCGCCTCGAGCTGCGTTACCTTTTTACGAAGATTATTCAACACTACCTGGCTTTCAACCGGGTAAATATACATACTTACATCGAGCACTTCGTCGATGTTAATAAGTGGACTCAACCAACCAGTGTAAATTTGGCGTGGGTAGCCGTATACATAGAGTGTACGGCCGTATTTTGTACCAAGCCTAAAGTACGACGAGTGAATCTCAATACTACTTGGCGCAATAAGGTCACGAAGGGTCGAAACACCCTTAAGAAATGCCTGTTCTACTTCGGCCTGTTCGCGAGCGCGCTGCTCGGCTGCAATATCAACGGCGTTTTTTTGCTTAGCCATTACACTCCCCCTTGGTTAGCACCTGGTGCACCCGGCGCTTTTTTCACAAACGTGGTCGCCATGTTGTCAAAGTTTCCAAGTGGTTGGCGAACGGCGGTGTCCGGGTTGTAATAGTTGTAATACAACTCACCCAACGCTTTTGTATCGAGTTGCATGCTTTGCACCCCAAGCTGGAAAAGCCCTGCAATAACAGAATCAACACGGTTTTTAATTTCATCTTTTGCCTTTTGATAGGCAGCAGCGTCGATGTTCGTAATTGTATTTTGTGGCCGAGCAAATAATTTACCAAAGAACCCTTTTCCTTGTTCGACAAGGTTGGCTGCATCACCTCGTGGGAAAAACGGCACCACAATATAGAACGACTTCTCCATAATATTCGCTTCTTGCGACAATGCGTCGATAAACCCAATGTAATCGTCCATCAACACACCTAAGAGCATGTTGTCCTGTGAACGGCGAGTGTTGACGAGCTTATCAATATACGGCCCAATATCAACACGTTGTGACCGAACAAGAATTTGTACCGGGAAGTTGAGTGAGTTCAAGAAGTTTTGATAGCTGTATTCAATCCCCTCTCGCTCGCGGTCACTCATAAGGTCAAAGTTAATCGATTTACAGGCAATCACCGCGCGGAATGAGCCGTCGATCATAATTACCATACTGTCGCGGATTTCAGAGAGCTGAAGCGTACTTTGAGTTGAATTTGGGTTCTTAGGGGTCGGTTTGAGGTCGGTAGCTGGTTGCTGTGTACCCATTGGGCCTGCGGCTGGCTGGCCTTGTTGAGGGAAAGCGCCTTGCGCCTGTGGAGCTGGTTGCCCAGGAATGGCCATTTGTTGCTGCATAACCGGAACACCCTGTGGTGACACAGGTTGAGCACCCCCATTTGCCTGGGGTTGGTTATATTGCGCATTATTAGGTTGCATACCCTCTTTTGATCCCACTCCTTTAGTTGATTGTACCCGAGTAATTCACTACTTGTGAACTACCGAAGTGAAATAACCACTTCGTCGGACTCCTGCTCGGCCTTTTTGTGTAACCTCTTGGCCTCGTGTGCAATTGTCTCGATAGATAAATCAGGGTTGTTTGCAAGATTCATTATACCAGCAGTAAGGGCGGTATCGCTAGGTGTATCCTCTATTTCCTCTGGCTTAGGGTGATATGCCGCTTGTACCGCTTGAGCGGCCGCCTGTTGCATTTGTAGCTGTGTTGCCGAAGGTGTTGCCTGCGCTTGTGGTGTTGAAGCAACAGTTGGGGTTGGTGCGACTTGTGGCTGTGGCGCCGTTGGAGCTATGGGGACTCCAACTGGGGTAGTATGTGGTTCACTTGCCGCCGTTTCAGCGTGATACACCGCATCACCAAGCGGTTGAATTACTGACTGGTGGAAATTTGGGTACGGGTTAAACTCTGGAACCGTCGTAGTGTCGGTTACTACCCCACCAGGAATTTGCGACGGACCCGCCGGCGCCACAGGAGCGGGTTGTGGCTGCGAAGCTTGCATCATACGTTGCTTTGCCTCTTCACGAGCTCGCTCGGTGCTCTGCGACATCATTTGGTCGAAGTTGTGAGCAATAGATGTGTTCGTATCGAGTACATCCTCTGCACTTTGCGCCTCGAGGTATACGTCGCTATTCATAGCTGTGCCTGCCCCACTCACACCGCGAATCGACCATCCTTGTGAGTCGACAATGTCAGCCAGATAACTAAGTCGCTGCTCGGCCTCTGACTGTGATAAATCTTTTGTTCGTTGCACCTCTACTACCTTTGGCGCAGAAATGTTGATGAGTGTTTCAACACCTTCTGGATCCCATTTACGGAATCGTGGCTTTAAGTAAAACGATACCATTGCCGCCATATAAATTTCCATTGGCTGGTCTTTTCGGAGCGGCAGCGCGAGCGCCCCAAAGAAAACGATAATTGGCAGTGGAATCACCGCTAAGCCAATAAACAACTGCGATAGTCCCCAAGCTAATGCAATCGCTAAGGCAACGATAATTAAGTAAATAAACTGGCGAAAACTAAACGGCCCAATGAGCTTGTCATCTGCTTCAACATCCTGGGGTACTTTGTAGGTTGCCATATAGTTAGTATATCAAGCTAAGAGCTTCCGCCCTGGTTTCTATGGATATCAAGAACGCCTTCAATTGGAACTCTCTTATTCGGCTCAGGTGCTCTAAAGCCAACGATATTTTCAATTTGTTCACGGTTCTTGCCAACACTAGCCCCAATACGAGCGTCAGTAAGTGCTTTCTCGGCGTTAACAAGAACACTTTCACGTTGCTTATCTGAAATCCTTGGTGTGCCACCTTGATCAGCTATAGCGTGATTTTCATTCAAAACCTGTGCAACAATGTTAAGTTCATCCTTGTCGGCACCAGCAATTTTTTCTGGTGAGTAGGTGTTGTTACGAAGAGCCTCTTCAATAGTGCTTTTAACATTTAGAGGAGCACTTCCTGGTTGTCCGCCCGTTCGAAGCCCTGCAATAGCCCCTTGGCTAAGATACGCTGGTCGAGCAGACGAACCTTGAAGGCTATCCGCAAAGGCCTCCCTAAGCTGATCGCCCTCTTTGCCCTTCCAGCTGTTTGAGTCGTTCCATAGAGAGTTTATAGCAGCAACGTCATTGGTTGCTACCGAGTTTTGTATAGCAGCTGCGCGTATAGCTGTGCTGGTACCGCCATTAAAGGTCACCTCTGAACCCTCTGCGTTCTTATAGGTAGCCGTGCCGCCAGCTGCAATTGCACGGTTTTGATCTTGAGTTAAGCGCGCACTTTTTAAAACAACAGTCGCCGCATTTAGCTCTTCAGCTTCAAGTTTTGACTGGGCATTAATTGAAGTTGCAAGTGCACGTTGTGAAGCTTCGTCTGTAGCAGCCCTACCAATAGTTCCACCAGCAACAGAATTCCTAAAGCCAGCGCTCGATTCTACTTGGCCAGCGAGATACTCTGTACTTGCACGATTCGCCTCTTGTTGTCGCCCGCTAGCAACAGCTCCGCGGCGGGCTCGCCAGCGAACAAAGGCTCCCCTACCAAGTTGTTGGTCACCGCTAAGAGCTCGCGCGTTACGTAGGTTATTGCGCCCTTCTCGATATTTATCTCCAGCTTTTCGAAGCCTATCTGCAGGGCCCTTGTTCGGATTGTTTACCATACCGGCAAAGCGGTTCAGAACACCACCCGCTGTCTTCATAACAAGCGGCGTAATGGCGAGTGGGATGATCGCAATACAAGCACCCATAATTTGAACAATAGTGTTATTCGAAGAGTTCATGATAATTACTGATGCAAGTGCGGAGGCCCCAAATATACCAGCAATAATTGGGTACATAAGAAGAAGTGTCATAAGAAGCTTTCTCCATTTTGTAAACCAATCCTCGGTATTCGGAAGAATAAATGCCACAAAGGCTAGCGGTGCGATAACGATGAGAAGTATGATGAGGGCCTGGCGAAGAGTAAGTACGAGAAATACAGTGATAATAGCAAGAACGGCTGCGATAAGGGCTGGAATAAGAGCAGACAGCCCAACAATATAAGCTGTTCCAGCAATAACGCCACCCGCAAGTATAGCACCGGTAATTCCAGCCCAGCCTTGACCGCTATCCCAGTCGACTAAATTTTCTTTTGGAGGTAGCGAATTTTTAATATTCGTAAACATCTCTGCAATTGAAGCACCGAGGATGTTTGAAATATCTACTGCAATAGCACATACCCAGAAAGAAATGTTTACGAGAATTGCAGATATGACGAGCCGAGGCAGCATTTTTTTAACCCCGTAATTAGACACGCCCATTCCTGTTAGCTGAGAAAATATAATAATAAGAAAGGCAATAACAAATGCCACATTGGCGATATTGCGCATAACCTCCCATGCATCAAATACACCCTTCGTTTCCCCTGTTGTAAGTAGAGGTTGGACCTCTAGTAAGCTCGTAACAAATCCGTACGCTGCGTCAACAATACCCGCAGTAAATGTCATTATTGGGCAAACAATCCAACCGACACCCTCAACGGCGCAGGACGAGCTGTCTGTGCCCGTGCCACTTGCGCCATCGTCGCTAGCCGGAGGTTGATTGAGGTCATCTTCACGTATATCATCAGGGAGTGACGCAAGCCTTGCGGCCTCTTTCGATCCGTAATCATTAATATGAGTGGCAATTTGAGCACAAGTTCGGTCTACTTTTGATGTGGCGCTCCCACCAGTTCCGAGTCGTGTTGTAACGGTCTTATCTTTTGTCTCGAGACCAATGAAATAGCGTGTTTCTTTGAAATCGGGCGCTTCATTAGTTAAGTATGTAAGTGCATATCCAAACTGTGGGCTACCGTCGGCGGTGGATTTACTGACAGCATCGGACATCTTTCCATACCCACAAGTCCAGTTAAATACTTTTCTATAAAACCAGTACCACCCATTGTCATCAAGGCTTGGCTCTGGGTATTTTTTTACAAAGTTATTGTACGTTGCACTACTTCCGTTAACGGCATTATCGGCATGCTTAAAGTCGCCATTCCCTGCAATACAAGGGCTCCCGTCAACTCGAACAAACCCAATGTTACATAATATCTCTACACCTGTTCCACCAAGCGTATTCATAGCAAGCTTAATGGTTGCTTCGTCACCACAGTTGCCTATACCAGCTGTTCGGTTGTAGAAATTCTCGGAACCCTTCCACGTGTCAAATCGCGTATCTTCAAAATATGGGCTTAGTGGGACTGTAATGTCTTGAAACCAGTCACCCGAGTTTGCTGGCCCATTACCGGTGATTCGCCGACCGTTATCGAATAATACACCCCCGGCGAGACTTGAGTTCTTGAGACATGCACCAAGGAATCGGTGAAGGAGAAGTTTTTGAATATTTTTATCGGCCTTGTCTGGAAACGCAACGGCGGCTGCGTGTGTTGGTGTTGAGAATACCGTGCCAATAAAAAGAACACCAAATAAAACAGAAGCGATAAATACGACCAACCTTGTCGCCAACGCCCCTCTAGAAGAAGTAGAAAATGGTTTGTCTTGGTAGAAACTAAACATGCATATGCTTATTGAAGCATATGCATGTCATTTTTAGAAGGGGTAGACTATTCGTTTACGTGCTGTTCAAACAGAAGCCAGGTAGAGGCGGTGTCGCCGTTCGTATCTGGATACTCTAGGTAAAAGAATTCCATGGTAATGTTGTAGCCATTCTGATCAACAACGGTGATTTCTTTTGACTCTACAGGGTTGCCGTCGCGGTCGTCGCTCTGCTTGATTTCAGACTCACTAACAACGGTTTGTTTCTGGTTAGTAATAAAGAGACCATCGCTATTAAGGATATAGTCGCGATCATTAATAAATGACTTGCTTGATAATACGCTTCCGCTATTGTCATAATATGCACCACTTAGGATTTTAATCGCCTCATCCTTGTCGAGTGCATGTTCTCCGTCAACTATTTCGTATGACAAGCCAGACTCATCTCGGACATAGTTGAAGTTATCGACAATTTGCTGTCCAGTCATGTCATGAGATGGCTCGGTCCAGGTAGTTCGGTCTTTATCGACTACGGCATCTGTATGGCGATCTGCATTTTGATCGAGGCGGTAGTATGAATAGGCAACTTGTTCTGTGCGTGGCGAAGCTGAGAATCCTTCCCAAGTAGTATCTTGGAGTGAAGTGATAAGTTCCGGGGTTTCAACTGTCGGCTCTTCCTCAACCGGTGCTGGCTCTTCCTCAACTTGCGTCGTATCTTTTGGATCGTCTTCTGGTGGGGTGTTATTTTCTCCGCCGTTATTAAGTTGTGTAACACCAAACACTGCACCACCAGCAATAAGGAGGCCGGCTGCGCCAGCGCCAATTTTTGCGCCAAGGCTAAGTTTCTTCTTGCTTGGCTTTTCAGATTCTGCTGTTTGAGTATAAGTAGGAATAAGATCTGTCGGAACAGCACCCGGCACCTCTATTAGACCGCGTTCTTCTGCTTCTCGAAGTGTCGTATTGTCGAAGTCATTAACAGGTGTTTCAATACCGCTTACTCCGGAGTGTGGAGTGTATTCGGTTTGTTGGCCACTGTTGTGTGCGTCTGGTGAGTGTCGATCCATGGTGAGCGGATTCCTTTACCTTATATAAGGTATGCTAGTTACTTAGTTCAGACAACAAAATATATTCAAGACTTGAACTGCTGCTGATTAGTACTATATATAACACAAGCGTTACGAAAAGTCAAGACGCTTACGGATATATTATTGCTCTTTTACTACTTAATTAATACCCTCACCCGTCCCTTTAGCTTTTATGATACCGTATACTGTAGTTTCATATCTTGCAAAAACGTCAAAAACCTCGTAATCTATAAATAACTATGAATATAAAACAAACAATACGAAATTTGGTGCTGGGCGGTTTATTGCTTATTCCAATAGTCGTGGCAACGATTGTGCCAAGCGCAACAAGTTATGCATTAGAAAAATGTGGAGGTGTCGAGACGGCAATTATTAGCTGTACCGATCAAAGTGGCGGTGGTGAGCTTACCGACTCGGGTCTCTGGGGTATCCTCTTGATTGTTATTAACATTATGACAGCCGGCGTCGGCGTGCTTGCACTTGCGGGTATCGTGTACGGAGCGGTTCTCTACACTTCTGCTGGTGGTAGTCCTGAGCAAGTAAAAAAGGCATACACTATATTTACTAACGTAGTAATCGGTGTTGTGGCCTTTGGTGGAATGTACGCCCTGCTTAACTTCTTGATTCCAGGAGGAGTATTTAACTAATATGAAAGCATTTAAGAATTTTATCGTAGCCGGACTCTTTATTTTTGGGTTGGCTGCACCTGTGACGGCTTTAATTTCTCCGCAAACAGTGAGCGCTGGTGCCGCTTGTGAGGGTCGTATACTCGGTGTTCCGCCGTGGTACCGAGGACTTACTGATGACGATTGTAATATCGCCTCCCCTTCTAATAGCGACGGAATAGAATCTTTTATCTGGAAGATTGTTTTAAATATTATTGAGATGGCAATTATTATTGTTGCCTATATCGCCGTGTTCTTTATATTATATGGCGGTTTCCTCTACCTTACCGGTGGTGGCAACTCAAGTCAGCTCGAAAAAGCCAAGAAATCTATTACAAATGCGGTCATTGGGCTGGTGATTGCGATGGCGTCGGTGGGAATCATTAACTTTATATTCGGTATTATTCCTTAAGGGGTCTTATGAACTTTTTATTACACCTTGCACAAAAAATTGACGCTGGCGACCTTGGGGTTCCTGAGGCTGACGCCAATACGCTCCTAAGTAACGGTTTTGACATTGTGTATTTCTTGGCAGGTGCAATTGCGGTTGTTGTAATTATTGTCAGCGGTATCTTTTACGTTATCTCTAATGGTGATGCCAGCCGTGTTGCAAAAGCGAAAAATTACCTCACCTACGCGATTGTTGGGTTGGTGGTAGTGTTAATGGCGTGGGCAATTACAAACTTTGTCATTGGGAGGTTCCAATAATGAAACGAATTAAATTAGTAGCAGCTCTGCTTGTAGTTGCTGTGCTTGGTGTCACTATATTCGCCCCTGTGGCAAGCGTTGGTGCGCTCGACCCGTTAGCCGGGGTGTGTGACAGTGGTACTGCCGGTACAGTTTGTGACAATCAAGACGAAAATGCCGAAGATCTTATCGGTGTGTTGGTAAACACCCTACTCTTCATCATTGGTATTCTCTCGGTTATCATGATTATCGTGTCGGGTATTTTCTACGTTATCTCTACTGGTGACGCCGGAAAAGTTGCAAAGGCAAAGAATACACTCATGTATTCTATTGTCGGATTAGTCATTGCCTTCATTGCATTTGCGCTTGTAAACTGGGTGTTTAACCTGTTTCAATAACGCGTAGATGGCGATAAGGGGTTAACAAACCGTGCAAAATCTGATATAACTAACCTAGATTTCATAAGAAAGGAAATAACAATACTAATGAAAACAATTATTAAAAAGCTCAGCGTATTCGTAGCTGCTTTTGCACTTGCTGCAACCGCCCTACTTGTACCAGTTGCGGCACCAGTAAGCGCACAGAACGCAATCCAAGATGGTATTAACAGTGCACAGGGCGATGGCGTACCTACAGCAGACCTCGTTGAAGGTGACGACTCTATCTTCAAGACCGTTGTAAACATCATGCTCTTCATCATTGGTGCATTGAGCGTTATCATGCTTATCTGGGGTGGTATTCGTTACGCAACCTCTGCTGGTAACTCTGCTGCGGTGACCTCTGCAAAGAACACCATTATGTACGCAATTATCGGTTTGGTGATTGCCTTCCTCGCTTACGCAGTTGTGAACTGGGTCCTTAACCTCTTCGTTGCCTAACCGCTTCGTCGTTATATAGTAGAATCCTTTCTCACTAAAACCCCGCCCGTTGTGGCGGGGTTTTGTTTTGTCTATACCGGGCGGCCTTTAGGCTGCGAGGCGAGGGTATTTTTACCTACAAAAATAACTCCCCTTTCGGGGAGCTATTCTCGCAGTGTTTTGATTCGTGTTTATTGAATCTGAATTCGCTTTGCTTGCTCTTGCTTGATCTTGCTAAAGCTGATGGTGAGAACGCCGTCTTTGAGAACTGCGTCTACTTCGTCTTCTTTAACGCTTACAGGCAATGCAAGTGTGCGACTGAATTCGCCCCAATAGCACTCTTGGATGTGCCAGTTGGTAGCTTCAGCGTCGTCGCCGCTGCTTAGTGTACCGCTGATGGTAAGGATACCGTCACTGATGCTAACATCGAGGTCTTCCTTGTTTACACCAGCTGTGCGAGCCTTAACGACAAGCTTTTCTTCTGTTTCGTATACATCAACTGCAAGTTGACCCAAGAACTCTTCTTGGCTGTCGTCCCAGTTGTCATCGCTTGTAGGAGCGGTCGGGTCGGTTGATGTAAGGTCGTCGTCACTAAGGAAAGCTGCTGCGAGCTCGTCCTCGATGAGTAGATCTTCGTTTGGTTTACGGGCCATGATATCCTCCACTTTTCTCTAGGCTCATTTGACAAATAGTCCCTCGTATTATACCGACTACTTACGGTATAATCAACTAAATGGGTGGTGTAAACGTAAAAAATACAATGATTGAGCGGGTGTTGCAAATTATTGCCCCACACCCCTGTTCTGGGTGTGGTAAAATGGGCACTATTTTATGTGATGATTGTAAATATGACATCATTAATGAACCGTTTTATGGCTGTATTTTGTGCGGAAGGCCCAAAGAGAGCGGTATTTGCGCTGAACACGCAGCACCATTTGCTCGCGCCTTTACCGTAAGCACTCGAGCGGATGCATTAGAAGATGCAATTAACAGATTGAAGTTCCGTAATACGAAGCACGCAGCGCGTGCGATGGCTGAGCTACTTGATTGGCACTTACCTCAGCTCCCTGCTGAGGTTCAGATTATCCCCTTGCCTACTGCCCGCTCACATATGCGTCAACGGGGGTACGATCAAGTAGAGTTAATTGCCCATCACCTAGCGGCACTACGGAATATTCCGGTGAAAAAAGCGCTGGTGCGTAAAACAAATACTACACAACATACTGTAGGCCGAAGCGAACGTGCAGTACAGGCTTCAGAAGCGTTTATATTGAATAATTCTGTACAACATACACCTGGCACGGTAGTGCTGCTCGACGACGTAGTGACAACTGGTGCAAGCCTAGCTGCCGCCGCTACGGTGCTAAAAGAAGCCGGATACACTATTTGGGTGGCAACTCTGGCCTACCAACCTCTCGACTAAGCGCCAGCAATCTGTTAAAATATTCGAAGTGCTCTTATTGGAGAGGTGACCGAGTGGTTGATGGTAACGGTCTTGAAAACCGTCGTGGGGAGACTCACCGAGGGTTCGAATCCCTCCCTCTCCGCCAAGTAGCATTATATTGAACCCTCGAGGTGCGAAAGCGTCTTGGGGGTTCTTTTATATTGGCCCACCCTGCTTGACCCTATTCCGCCTATGCTGCATAGTTAAGGGCAGTTATGGCGCGAAAGGCATCACGCACCAGTTCTGGTTTAGCAGGCTTCACTATTGTGGAGCTGCTTATTGTTATTGTCGTAATTGCGATTTTGGCTGCGATTACCATCGTTTCCTATAATGGTATTACAAAAAGTGCCGTCGAAACCTCTATGAAGTCCGACCTTCGAAACGCCTCGACAGACCTAGAGCTTAAAAAAGTGAAGAGCGGTACTTACCCGTCGTCGGGAATAGGTGTAGATTTTAAGTCGAGTGGTGAAAATGAGTTGACCTACACGGCGACATCATACGGCTACTGTGTCGCAGCTACAAACACAGCTCTGGTTGAGGGTATGTACATTCGAAGTGATACGGGAGAAATTAAAACCGGTAGTTGTACTGGGGGCGCCTGGAAGACACACGCCGCTCCGGAGGGATTCTGGAGGGACGTTGCTTACGGCAATGGTCTCTTTGTTGCTGTTGCGAGTTCGGGCGCAAACCAAGTTATGACAAGTTCCGATGGAATCAACTGGACGGCTCGTACAGCTCCAAGCGGGATTTGGACTAGTGTTATCTACGCCAACGGCCTGTTTGTTGCGGTTGCGTCGTCGACGACTAGTGCAAATCTTGTAATGACAAGCCCTAACGGAATCAACTGGACGGCTCGTACTACTCCGGTGAACAATGCATGGACTGACATTACTTACGGTAATGGCCTCTACGTGGCGACAGCATCTTGGGCGAACGACTACAATACTATTATCACCAGCCCTAATGGAGTTAACTGGACTGTGCACACAACAGCTGCGCGTAATGGTAATAGCGTAATCGGATATGGCGCCGGTACTTTTGTCGGTCTTCAGTATGTGAAATCTCAAACGAGCACCGACGCGAGTACCTGGGTTGATCGTACCTTTCCACTTAGCGTATTTTGGAGTAGCTCTGTTGTCTACGCTGATGGAAAGTTTGTTGCTGTCGGTGGGTATAGTATGGATGGAGGGAGCGGCGGTGAGCATGTACTAGTGAGCTCTAACGGAATTAACTGGACTGCTCATTCAGTGCCACTTGGGAGCTGGGGTGATATCGCTTATGGTAACGGCCAGTTCGCCGCCGTTTCGAATTTGTATGGGGCTGGTTATGGGTTGCCAGAGGATAACCCTGTAATAGTGAGTACCGATGGGATTGAGTGGGTTGAACAATCAACTGCAGAAAATAACACCTGGAACGCCATTACCTACGGCGCAGGTTGCTTTGTTGCTGTTTCGAGTAATAGCTACCTTAGTAATCAGGTGTTACGATCATGCCAGGAATAGTGCGGCGCTCGGGCTTTACGATTGTGGAGCTGCTTATTGTTGTGGTGGTTATTGCGATTTTGGCCGCAATAACGATCGTCGCCTTTAGCGGCATCTCTAGCCAGGCACGAGATTCATCGCGAGAAGTGGCGCTTCGAACGGTGACACAAGGCCTCGAAATGTATTATCAGAAAAACGGACACTATCCAGATGCTTGCAATGAACTAAATACTGGGTGTAGTATCTCTCACCTGGCGGCAAGTTTAGTGCCGGAACACCTTAGTACTATTCCGGATGATCCTGGCGATTCTGAAACAATTTCATATGTTGTAGGAGGAACGCCTGCGCTATGGGGTCGTAACTACGGTATATTCGTGCAATATGAAAATCGTGAGCCTTGTAAATATCTTCGTGGTCCAGGCGCACCAATGGGTTGGTGGTCTACAGCACCTCTGTGCAATATAGAGTAGATTTGCTTAGCCTTTGAGGCTATACGTTCGTAAACCCTGCGCTACCGCCAGGTGAAATTGCACCAAGTACCCAGTTAACGGCTGCAAAGGCTAAGAAGGCGATGATAAGCCCAACGATTGCGTAGAGAATAGTATTTTTTGCTGCAGTAATAGACGATGCGTTACCACCCGACACCGCGTAACGGATACCACCAAAGATGATCATTACAACGGCTAGGGCGCCGACGATAAAGAGCATGGTGTTGGTAATAGCGGTAATAATACTTGCGTCGCCAAAGAGTGCGCCGGGAACACCGTCGCCACGGGCAGCATCTACGCCAGATTGTAGGGAGCTTTGCGCAGCGGCGTCGAGTGCACCAAAGGCAACAAGTCCGACAAAGGTAAGCGCTGTAATAATTCCACCAACAACAAATCGTTTCATACCGATATTATATAATTTATGCATAGTTTGGGCAAGTTTACAGGGTAATTTACTAGAATAACCCCCTGTTTTATGCTACAATCTATCGAGGTAATTAGTTACCAGTACGGAGGAGTACCCAAGTGGCTGAAGGGGACGGTTTGCTAAATCGTTAGTCTGGGGAAACCTGGAGCGGGAGTTCGAATCTCCCCTCCTCCGCCAAGAAATTATATGAATCCTGTTAGCAAAAGCTGCGGGATTCTTCTATATTCCAGAGATTGATAGACTCCCTGCTTGACCCTATCTCGCCTATGCCTCATAGTTAAGGGCAGTTATGGCGCGAAAGGCATCACGCACCACTCTTACCTTGAAGGGTTTCACCATTGTGGAGCTGCTTATTGTTATTGTTGTCATCGCAATCCTTGCGGCGATTACTATTGTGGCGTACAACGGCATTCAAGGACAGGCAAATGATTCGGCGGTACAGAGCGATTTGCGCCAGTTTTCGCAAAAGATGAATATATATCTAGCCAAACATGGACCATCTTTCGAGGGAGATGCGGGTGTGGCGGTATTTAGTACGCTCGAAACATTTAACTGGCGTGCATCACAGGCTGCGTACGCGACCTCTCCTAGCACCGATACGAATCTAATTTTTTGTCATAATTACAATCCCTCTGGAGTAAGTGGTGACTACTGGGGTTCGGTGGCTCCGGCGGGACGAAATGACTGGGCTCTGGTTGCAAAAAGTAAATCAGGGAAAGTATATTATGTTACTGATAAGCAGACTGCCCCACGGTTATACACCGGAGAGATAGACTTTCAGACAGCTGCTGCTACTCATCACCCCTGTGGTGTCATGCTTGAATTAGGGAGCGCCGGTTTTAAAAGTGTTTATGGTGGGTATAGGTCCGCCGACACAGGTACGGGTCCATGGCGCGCTTGGACGGGAGGAAATTAGCCAATGTATAGGATAAAAAATACATCAAATTACCAGTTACAGGGCTTCACGATCGTAGAACTACTTATCGTAATTGTTGTCATCGCAATCTTAGCGACGATTACTATTGTGAGTTACAACGGCATCACACAGCAGTCTACGGCAACAGTGGCTAAGCAAGACCTTCATAACATTGCCACGGCAGTCGAGATATTTAAGGTAGACCACGGTGCCCTTCCGGTGATAACGGTGCCGGCGCTCACCGAACCTGCACCTGATTTTGAGGAAATTTTGCGCAACTCTAATCTATTTGAGATTACTCGTGGAGCAGATAATTCCGCTGCTAAATCATTTGTCTTCTGCCAGCCAAAAACACTCGACCGCCTTATTGCTATTGCAGTTAACCCGGTCCTTAAAGGTGTTGCTGCCGACCAGCTGTCACAATGGGTTGGAAGAGATATCTATTACTACGATACCAATACGGGAACTGTTAGTACGACGACACTTCAGTACAACGGTATCGACAACGTAGGAAGTAGTTTGTGTCGATCGATCGACAGTTCTTTTGTATCGGGTGGTTCAGACTGGCGAGTGCGCTGGAGCTACAATATTCCAATCCCGGTCTAAAATCGTTAGTCTGGGGAAACCTGGAGCGGGAGTTCGAATCTCCCCTCCTCCGCCAAGAAATTATAAACATCGCTCCAGAGCGATGTTTTTTCTATAGGGCCTGTATGCCCCTATAAGGCTCATGCTATACTATCCCTAGATATGGCAAATGAACCACAAAACTACTGGCAACCACCAGAGGACGAGCAGCCGCAAGCTCCTCTAGAGCAAGCAGCACCATTAAACGAGGCGCCTACCGGTGAGCCAGCTGTTCAAGAGGCGCCGCGAGACGCACCTGACAACCCACCGATTACTTGGTCGGCACAGGAATATATCCACCTCGACCGTAGCCCACTTTGGTTTATTATTTTCATCGTCGTTGTGCTGGGGCTTATTGCGGTAAGTATTTTCCTTTTGCAATCATGGTCGTTCGCGTTGCTTATTGTAGTAATGGCCGTGGCACTGTTGGTTTATATTCGTAGACCCCCGCGTACGCTTACCTATGCGCTGAGTCCTATACAAGGGTTATATGTAGGCGAAAAGCTCTACACTTTTGACGAATTTAAGGCATTTGGATTGATTCAAGACGCCGACAGTAACTCTATTATGCTCATTCCGCGTAAACGGTTCGCCCCTGGGGTGTCGGTATACTTTCCTGTTGATGCAGGAGAGCGAATCGTTGATATTCTCGGGCAACGACTTCCAATGGAAAATTTGAAGCTCGATGTTGTTGACGTTATTGTTCGTAAACTTCGATTATAAGACACGAAAAGAGGTACGCACATGACAGAACAAGTAAAAGCACCCACACTCCCCCATACCCTAGAGGCAAACCTAAAACAGTATTTTCGTAAATTAGGCGCATGGCGTATTGTCTTGGCCCTTGCGCTTACGGCGTTGCTCTACCTTCGATTCGGACTTTTAGTTTGGATATTAAGTGTTGTGGGCCTCGCTGCAATTATTGGGATCATTCTTTTCTTTCTTGCACGGCGTCGCCTTATGGCAACAGATACTGGGCTTGAGTACACTAACCCGTTTGGCCGTGTGCGCAAGATCACCTATGGTGAGATTGAAACGGCAAAAGTGTTCGTGAACTTTTACGAGCCTTCATTTGGTGCAATGCCACGCGTGAGTATTGGTATGCAGGCTGATGTGTCTCCGATTGTATTAAGCGGCATGTACTGGCCACTAGAGGGCCTCGATGCGCTTCTTGCTATCTTGAACGATAAGAAAGTGGTCGTTGAATCAACGGCCGAAGTGGTGATGATTAAACACATTACTACGTATTTTCCTAAGTATGCAACGTACGCCGAGCGCCATACAATAATGCTTGCGACCTTAATTGTGC
>JBOHNV010000010.1:0-37069 GCA_050730895.1 Candidatus Microsaccharimonas sp. | reverse complement strand
GATGGGAGTTGGACAATGTATATCGATGGTACAATAAAGGCATGTCTAATATAGCAAATTTTAAGAAACCAGTTTCAGGTGCAACATATATTTGGGTCTCTATCGGTATCGTAGCCTTACTGGTGCTTCTTCACTTGTATATGGTATATGGTTTGATTCCACACCAACAGGGGTTCGTTGGTATCTATCTCCCGGCACGTTCAGGAGGAAAAGAATTCCTGGTTGATTCGGATGAGTTCTTCATTATAAGTAGTATTGCCATTGCCGTAGCGGCGGTTTTTGCAGCGCTTGTAATCGGGCTATTGCATCGCAATAAGAACCGCTTAGCAACGATACTTATGCTTTGGCTTTTGGTGCTTTCATCGATGTACTTGGCAATTTTTGTTGGAAATATTTTTGATGAACTTTGGGGTGGGTTATGGTCTATTGTTGGTGTTGCGGCCATCGCTATCCCGGCGCTTATTATCGAAATGCCACTTATAACCTCGATGAGCCAAAGCGTGAAGAGGAAATAGGTATATAACGCCTTTGTGTTGAAGTAATCATTACATAGCTCATGTGTTTGGACTTGCAAAACGCTAGTGGTACAATGTAGAAAACACAGGGGGCTTATATATGACAGCGAGATTACCGCAACCGGGTGGAGACCCAGGAAACTGGGGAGTAATTCTTAACGACTATCTTGGTGTGTCACATAATGACGACGGATCACTAAAAAATACTGGTGTTATTGCCGGTAAGTATGAAAAACCAACGAACGGCATACCAAAGTCAGACTTAGACGCTTCGGTTCAAGCCTCGCTTGATAATGCAGATGCCGCTACGGGTGGTGGTGTAACAACGGTTGCTGGTCGTTCTGGCGATGTTGTCCTTGCTGCGGGTGATGTTGCCTCGGGTACTTTTGACATTGCTCGCATTCCAACAGGTACGAGCGGCACTACCGTTGCACGTGGCGATCATACACACTCAAACTACGCTGCGCTCGCTCATTCTCATGACGATCGTTACTACACGGAGGCGGAAAATGATACGCTTTTGTCTGCAAAGGTAAGTGCAAGTGAAAAAGGGACTAGCAATGGGGTTGCAACCCTTGGCGGCGACGGAAAGATTCCAGCTAGCCAGCTTCCAACGCTCGTAAAAGAGGATGTTGGGCTTTCTAATGTCGACAATACGAGTGATGCAGATAAGCCGGTTTCAACCGCGACACAAGTAGCTATAAATAGTATTCGCCGGGTGCCGGTGAACCCCCAGACTGCTTCATATACACTTGCACTCTCCGACGAAGGTTCAGCAGTTCAGTTCACGAACGCAACGGGCGTTACGTTGACTGTTCCGTCGGCTACATCGGTTGCATTTGCTATCGGCACAATGATCGAAGTTGTACAGATGGATGCGGGGTCGGTGAGTATTGCGCCTGGCGCTGGTGTTACGCTCCTCTCTGCAGACGGGCTGCTTACGACGCGAACACAATATAGCGTCGTAAGCTTGCGTAAGGCAGCAACAGATACCTGGGTGGTCGCCGGAGACCTTACATGACCATTATGGCCGCGCGACGCGGTGCGAGTGCACGTAAAAAAACAGTTCCTGTAGACCCACTGGCGTTAGCTCCTGAAGAGGATCAGCCATCCTTTGCGTTTGCGCCGCTCCCTGCTTCTGCTGTTCCTACATTGGCGGGCGCAACAACATGGCTGCGTGAAAAACGAATTGGCTCCGCGGAAACGACGGGAGTTGGTGGGCCGTCGACTGATCTCGACCTCGAAAACTCGACTCGCTTTAGATACCCAGGACTTTATAGTGGTATACCATTTCCCGCTAACCCATCGCAGTATATTCAGTCGGCCTTTTTGCCGGGCGGCTCGACACAAAATGCAACCTGGACGTTTGCAGTTGATTTTATGACCGATGCAAATGCTGTAGAGTTTCGTTTTAATGCTCCTACGGCGAGCGTTGCGCTTGGCCTCGTGTTTGTAAACGGAAAGCGTATTCAAGAACAAGCGCTTCGTTCGACGGATCGTACTGCAGGGTCTGGTTACTCTTGGACGTTAACATTCCCGACGGCAGCAACGCGCCGCATTACAATTTATGGAATTAATAATATAGCTGGTCGTTTTGGTGGCGTAGCTATCCCGGCTGGGTACTCGTTATGGAAGCCCGTAGAAGCAGCAACGCGTCGTATCGCCTTTATTGGAGATTCATATACTGGCGGCGCCGGGTCTCCGCCAACAGGCGCAGGACGCCAGGAAACCTATATGTGGAACCTTGGACTATTAATGGGTGGGGATGAGTTGATTAACGCAGGTATTGGCTCGACGGGCTTTGTGACAATGGCTGGCGGTGATGCTGAATCGGTATTTGCTGGTCGGATAGATGAAGTGCTTGCTATGAATCCAGACGTTGTTGTTATTGCCGGTGGCCGTAATGACTCACCCGAAGGGCTCCAGGCTGCGGTTGAACAGCTACTTCAGTCAGTTTCGTCGGTGCCAGAGGTGTATGTATTCTCTACGGCGTCGACTACTGACCAGGCTGCTGCAAGAAACGAAATACAGGCTGGCTGCGTGGCGCAAAATGTTCCGTATATCGATGTTGATATTAATGCAATCGAAAAGGGTGCCGACGGTATTCACCCAACCTGGCAGGGCCATCAAGACATAGCGAGTGTAGTTTATGCTGGAATTGCCGGCTTGTAGACATATAAGAAGTAATCTGCTATAATAAAAGGCGAGTTTCCGTTCATTCTCATCTGGAATTCCTCTTTGTAAAAAGTGGAAAAAGTGTACAAGACAGATGAGCCGAAATGAACACAGTTTTGGAAGGCATGCTGAGCCTGCAAAACAACCGGCGCGCTAAATTCTTTTAGTGTCGGCCCTGTACTATGCGGTTATCAACGCATATAAGGGGAAAGCCTTGTAACTAGAGGTGTTCATCTACATTAAATTATAAGAGGAAGTTTATTGTTCTATGCCAACAATCAATCAACTCGTGCGTAAGCCACGCCAGACCGCTTCAAAGAAGTCAAAGTCTCCAGCGCTCGGCCGTATTCACAACGCACTGAAAACTCGTTACTACGATCAAAATGCCCCACTTAAGCGTGGTGTGTGTATTAAGGTAACTACTAAAACACCTAAAAAGCCTAACTCTGCACTCCGTAAGGTTGCACGTGTCCGCCTAACGAACGGTCACGAAGTATGGGCTTACATTGGTGGTGAAGGTCACAACCTCCAAGAACACGCCGTAGTGCTCGTTCGTGGTGGTCGTGTGCCAGACCTTCCAGGTGTTCGTTACCACATCGTTCGTGGTGCGCTTGACCTCCAGGGTGTTGCAAAGCGCCAACAGGGTCGTTCTAAGTACGGTGCAAAGAAGGAGAACAAGTAGTCATGCCACGTAAGAAAACAGTCAGCCTACAGCGTATTCCTAACCCAGACCGCAAATACCAAAGCGTGATGGTACAACGCCTTATCAACAAGTCTATGCTTGATGGTAAGAAGCTTGTTGCCGAACGTGCAGTATACGCAGCCCTCGAAACCGCAGCTAAGAAGCTTGATAGTGAAAACCCACTTGAAGTGTTTGAAAAAGCACTCAAGAACGTTTCACCAAACTTCGAAGTGAAGTCTCGTCGTGTTGGTGGTGCAAACTACCAAATTCCATTCCCAGTTGCTGGCCACCGCCAATTGCACTATGCCTTTTCATGGCTCGTACAAAGCGCCCGTGCTCGCTCTGGAATGCCATACGCACAGCGTCTTGCCCTTGAAATTGTAGATGCCTACAACGAAACTGGTGCAGCTTTCAAGAAGAAAGAAGACACTCACAAGATGGCCGAAGCAAACCGTGCATTTGCACACTTTGCCCGCGGGTAATTCAATTCGCACACATCTTTCAAATACCGCTCGTAATGGGCGGTATTTGTTTTGTCGACACATCTGTTATTATATGAATTATGAATGAGGCGTTTTCGGAGTCGGCTGAGCATCACCAGCGCCCCGAGCTCGACCGGAGCAAACCGGCCAAGCTTTTTGATTATGCCCGTGAGAAACAGCGCTGGGCTGAACAGCTAAGCGAACGGCAGCGCATAGAGGCGGTTGATTATCTTGCTAATGAGCTCGAGCGCTATGTGACAGAAACCTTTGATAGCTTACCTGAGCTGACAATTACCACAAGCGACGTTCACTACACCAAAGCAATACATGGCCAGGGTTCGCGCCATGCAATTGAAACTGGGCCACTTCCACTCGACGGCGATGCGCAGCTACTAGGTGAACACGAGATGAAAGGGATACTTTTTGGATTTCATCGGGGTGATGAGCACGATCTGCGTGTGTATGTTTCGATGGGCGATGAGCCCCAGTATTTTATGGGTGGTATCTACACGCCGCTTCTTTCAGTCGGGGTAGAGAAGTCATCAATTCATTTGACACAGTATACCGTTGCCGAGGAACTCGAAAAACTCGCCACGTATATCGATGAACAACTCGTTACATCTGACGAGCATTTGCGTGAGCCGGCGCATAACTTTATGGATATCCTACGTGATACGAAAAAGTCGCCAACAAAAAAACTTCACGAAGGATCGGTATTCCTAACGGAGATCACGAAAGATACCCTGGTGATGCCGCGCTTTGTGGATGCGCTGCTCGAAATGGCGAAGCTAGAGCTGCAGCTAGACGAACCTCAAGATATTCAAACGCAACTCCACCGGGTCGTGATTTCACAAAGCCCAATATCGGCTTATAAACCAGTACCGGGGCCGACGTCTTTTTCGAACATCGATACGATTCAATTAGGGATGATAGGTGAGACGTCAAACAAAAGTTTGGGAATTTTCTTTATAAACAATGAGCAAGCAGTGCAAATTCCTGTACAGTATATAACAAGTATTTATAGATCGGTGCAATAATCATGAACGAAGGCGAATTTAATATTGACAGTGAATTTGAGGCACTATTAAACGGCGAAATTGCCGTAAGTGAAGAGGTGCTAAAGCAGCGGAGTTATGAGCGCAAAAAGCTCCCGTTTTATGTGGAATCGGTAGACCCGGAGCGTACCATGCTCGTGGAGGCGTTCTATGACCATTACATCAGCCTTTCATCTCCAGAGGCAATCGAGACGGTTGATGACTTTTTAGCGGCAACTCAGGTATCTCGTGAGTATGTCAACGAAGGCGATGCTCTCAACCTTGATGACGAAGACACGTATGATAGCGGAATTGTTCCGACTCTCAACGATTTATTGAGTAAGGATGTTGAGCGCTATGAAATAATGGCTAGCGGTGAACTTCAGGTGTCGGGCGAGGGGCTTTACTTGTTTGTTCCCGACAATGAAAACGATGCTGATTCCGAGGTTCTTGAAGACGGAGCTACGTTGATTGGTGATATTTCTCAGTACGCTGCGCTTCCGTCTATTGCTTACGAAGATTTTTTACGAATGCAAGAGGGTGAGGGTAGTATGTGGGCAAATCGCAGTGATGACCCCGTAGAGTCTCCGTCGCCTTGGCTTCTTATAAAAGACGCAGCGCTCTACGATGCAAATGGTGTACAGCAAATGGAGTACGATATGGTAATGGTCCCGCTCGACTATCCAAGCCTTCATTTTAAGAAGGTGATTCGTCAGGGAGGTGCTGAGCAGGAGAGTCCTCGGGTAGAGCACGTTCCACTTTCAACGCATTTTACTGCTGACTTCATACTTACTGTGTGTACTGATATCGAAAATAACCTCAACTACAACCGATTCCACTACGACGAGTTTAGGGAAGAATATGAACTTCTACGCCAGGATATAGGAGTATATATGATGGGGGTTAATACTGAGAAGGATATCCACCTTACCGCAGTCGAGGCGACGCTGGTCGATGGGACGCAAGCGAGTCTAGACGGGCAAGTTGTGCAATATATCGAACCGACTATCGTGAAGTATGAAGACGCCTGGCGTGTCGCCCATGCCTTTATGATGCACACCGAAGACGACGGCTTTAACGTTGCGCACGTTCTTCCGGAGCATATTTCAAAAATTGACTATCTCGACGAACAATAAGCTTTACAAACCCTATTGTGCTCATGTATAACAGAAGCAAATGGGAACTATGAACGCAAACATCGGAAAGGTATTGGGGGATTAGTTTATGGGCGGTCGTCGTGCGTGGGAATTTGGATATTCACCGCATTTGCCGCCTGCTGAAGCCTGGAAAGAGCCTGAACTCTGGATAGATACCACGACAGGCTTGCCGCTCGAGGGAACAAGAACGATTGCACTCCCAACTGACGAGAGGAAAATCATCGACACCGATGCATCGGTCGAGTTTGTGAAGACAAAGCTTTTTCGAGACGATTACGACTGGACGCGTGGTACGGGTAGAGTATGGGGTGATGTACATCATTTTTACCACCCTGCTCGTTTGTATGAACCGGAAAATAATAATGATACCGAGGTTGCGTATAATTTTCGTCAAACACCAACCCTTATGGGCAGGATGCCACGCTCGTTTCATAATACACTTCATAGCTTTACGATTGCGCCAGAAATGCCAGCCCAAGAGGATATGTATGAATATCGTCAATCGTATCTTTTAGCGCGAGCAGCCTTTAGCAACTTAATTAGACTAGCGCACAGTACAACCTATGCATCGCGCCAATTTGGAGTGCGACGCCAGTCACTTGAGTCTGGGAGGGTAACACCTAAGGACGCTGACGATAGTGTCGCAAAGGAGATTTTACGAGAATCATTTGCACGGCACTTTTCAAAGTATTCCGAAACAGCAGAGTATATTCGTAGCATACAGGGGGAGTATACGTCTTTCGTCGATCTTCCAGAGTATGCCTTTTCAAGACCGCAACTCGTTGCTCGAAAGTTTGGACACCGAGCCATAAAAGACTACAAGAACTATCTTCCTCAATTTATTGCTGCAGCGTAACACTTGATAAAATAGCGCTTACACTTGCGGATGTTACGGAAAAAGCGTAAACTCGCTGATACTATGTCGGAACAAAATCCAAACGCATACCAAAATGAAGCGCAAGACACACTTGAGCAGTTTGAGCGCGCCATGGTCGACCCTTTTGTAGAAAGGGTACTCGGGCTCGCGAGAGAGTATAGTCAACTCCTTTCAGAGAATATTAATGTTAGCCTTGAAGATAAACAGGCAATTATCAGCGATCTTGACCATAACTGGGGGAGTATTATGGATACCGATCTGTCTCTTACCGGATACGCTCTTGTCGCCTCCCCGGACAATGATAAGGGTGGCATGAAAGTGTTTATGGACGGGACAGAGGTCACGTCGAACGGATTCAGTATTCTTAATGAGCCGATTTATGTAGCAGAGGAAGAAGTGGGCGAAGCCTCTCGTGTGGTGCATCATATGTACGCAAATATAACGGATGTTTGGCCAATGGAGGCAATTGAAGAGCGGGGTCTTAGCGCTGAAACGAAAGTTGCGATTGCGGTTGAGATCGACGGAACGTTCCTTGACCTACCCGGCATTTCTAAAGAGCGCGCCGCAGCTTGGCTCGAGCTAGCGTGCCCAGGCTTAATAGAGGAGCTTGATGTGCGAATGCTTAATGCTCAGGAAAGTGAAGCTGGGGCGTTTCTGTCGCTGCAAGGGTTTGATATAGATGAATACACAAGAGCCTTGGATGACGAATTCACACGTGACTGTATCGATATCTATTTAAATGCGATTATAAATTTTGATATGGAACTTCCATACGGTATGCGTATTAATGGGTACACACTTCGAGCTGATCAAGAAGATAGTATTATGTATAAAACAGAAACGAGTCAAATGCTCGCCTTTATTCCGTCTGTAGGTATATGGCCAAAGTTTTCTGATGACCCTGAAGATGCCGGAAAATGGGGCATCGCTGCACGTATTATAGCGATGCCTGGAAGGAAAGACGATCAGGCTATGCATCTTATTGCGCCAGTCGACTCAATTAGCCTGCTGTATTCTGTTCGAAATAGCTTCTATAATACCTAGAATAAACGAGTAAAATCTGCTATAATAACTGTAAAGCGCTATTTTCTATGGCAAAAAATAACCAACCCCGGTGCGGCGCGCCGGTAAAGAGAGAGAATAAGAGAGATATATGGCTCAACAAGCTGTCCCACTAAAGGACTACCGCAACATCGGTATTATCGCCCACATCGACGCGGGTAAGACAACAACCACTGAAGGTATTTTGTACCGTACTGGTATTAACCACAAGATTGGCCTCGTAAAGGGCGACGACCCAGCAGGTGCAACCACCGACTGGATGGCACAAGAAAAAGAACGTGGTATCACTATCACCTCTGCTGCTGTGACTGCTTTCTGGAAGGGTCACAAAGTAAACATTATCGACACCCCAGGTCACATCGACTTTACTGCCGAGGTTGAGCGTTCTCTTCGCGTACTCGACGGCGCCGTTACCGTTTTCGACGGTAAAATGGGTGTAGAAGCACAAACCGAAACTGTATGGCGCCAAGCCAACAAGTACGGCGTGCCACGTGTTTGTTTCATTAACAAGATCAACCAAATTGGTGGTGACTTCTACAAATCTCTCGAATCTATTCACAATCGTCTTAGCCGCAACGCGTTCCCAATTCACCTCCCAATTGGATTTGAAAAGGACATCAACGGTGTTGTCGACCTTATCGACATGAAAGCCTACACTTACACCGACTACGCTGACCACGAGCTTATTCCAGGTGAAATTCCTGCAGACATGCTCGAAAAAGCTAAGAATGCTCGTAGCCTTCTTGTTGAAAACGCCGTTGAAGCTGAAGACGAACTCTTCGAACGCTATCTTAACGAAGGTGAAGAATCTATCACTGTTGAAGACCTAAAGCGCGCACTCCGTAAGCGTGTGCTTGCTGGTGACTTCTTCCTCGTTACTGGTGGTGACGGACGCGGTGTGATCGTTGAAAAGGTCCTTGACCTTGTTGCCGACTACCTTCCATCTCCGCTCGACGTTGACGCGATCCAGGGTACAAACCCTAAGACTGGCGACCTCGTTGAACGCCAGCCATCTGAGACCGAGCCACTTTCTGCGCTTGCCTTTAAGGTTGCAACTGACCCATTTGTTGGTCGTCTTATCTTCGTTCGTGTGTACAGTGGTAAGATCACCGCTGGTAGCTACGTACTTAACACTACTACTGGTGAAAAAGAGCGTATCGGACGTATTGTTCGTATGCACGCCGACAAGCGTGAAGACATCGACATGATCGGTGCTGGTGACATCGCCGCAGTCGTAGGCCTTAAGAGTACCTTTACCGGTGCAACACTTGCTGACCCTGCACACCCAATCATCCTTGAATCAATCGAATTCCCAGAACCTCCTGTATCGATTGCTGTTGAGCCTAAAACAAAGGCTGACCAAGAAAAGATGGGTATTGCATTGCAACGTCTCGCTGAAGAAGACCCAACATTCCGCGTTCACACCGACGAAGAAACTGGTCAAACAATTATGTCAGGAATGGGTGAGCTTCACCTCGACATCCTTATCGACCGTATGAAGCGTGAATTCAACGTTGAAGCAAACGTTGGCGAGCCACAAGTAGCCTTCCGTGAAACCATTCGTGGTGTTGCCGAAGCACAAGGTAAGCACGCCAAGCAATCTGGTGGTCGTGGTCAGTACGGTGACGTATGGATCCGCTTCGAACCAACCGAATCTGGAGACGGCTTCGAATGGGCTGACGAAATTAAGGGTGGTGTGGTTCCACAAGAATACCGCAAGCCAGTTGAGAAGGGTATTAAAGATACACTCGAAGGTGGAGTGATTGCTGGATACCCAATGATCGGTGTAAAGGCAACTCTTTACGATGGTTCATACCACGACGTTGACTCAAGCGAACTCGCCTTTAACCTTGCCGGTGTCCTTGCCGTTAAGGAAGGTATTCCAAAGGCTAAGCCTGTTATCCTTGAGCCAGTCATGAAGGTTGAAGTTTCAACCCCTGAAGACTTCATGGGTGACATCATCGGTGACCTTAACGCTCGTCGTGGTCGCATCGACGCAATGGAAGACATTCCTGGTGGTGCTAAGTTGGTTCGTGCCTACGTTCCACTTGCAAGCCTCTTTGGCTACACCAACGACATTCGCTCAATGAGCCAAGGTCGCGCAGCATCTACAATGGAACTTTCTCAGTACGAAGAAGTACCACCAAACGTTGCTCAAGAAATCATCGAGAAGCGCACTAACAAGTAATCGCCACCGATGTAAAAAACCGCCTCTTCCCGAGGCGGTTTTTGTTTATTGAAATAGAAAGCGTATAGCCTCAGCAAAAAAAGAAACCCCCGACCACTACACGTATGTATAGCGGCCGGGGGTGAGTGGGTCACTCCTCGTCGAAGAGATGAATCTTCTCGAAGAGTTCCTCGGGGTTCCCGTCGTAGCCGATGAGCTTGGGGCTGATGACAAGCCGGTCGCCCATGGCAGAGATCAACATGAACCACCGTGTGTCGTCGATGTGGTCATCCTCGACGAGGGCGACCTTGGCGATAGCGACGGGATCGCCGCTCCCCACGTTCCCGTTGTCGGGGACGTTGTTGGCGACGATGGTGGCGACGTAGATGTCGGCGCCGTCTTCGTCGATGGGTCGGATTTCGACCTCGAAGTCGGGGGTGGCGCTTGGACGGCGCTTCCGTGCTCCATTCGCTCGACCGTTGTCGTAGCCGGTGTAGTGATGCACCTTGGCTTCGCTGATGGTCTGGCTGGGATCGGTGTCACCGTAGCGATCCATTGTGGCGTCGTCGACGACCTTGGGGTCGGCGAAAAAGATGCGGTCGATCTCGACTGCGTTTTCAACTACGTTCATAGTAATGCTCCTTGTTCTGGGAAAGTACGCTTATGGTTACGGCGGTGCCGTAGTGTCAATAAGTGTGAATATATTTTAGCACAAAAACATAGAAAAGTCAATAATCGACTAAGGTTAGAAGAGGAAAAGCCCCCGCATGATGCGGAGGCTTGCCCCTACTGATACTGAGGACGTCGGGCGGCTGCGAGGAGCTGCTCGAAGTAATGCTCGCTATGGGTGTAGGCGAGCGGTTCGCCTGGTGTCGTGGCAGCCATGGCGTGGCTGATCTTGGCAACCAGGTTCGTTGCAATGCGCACCGACTCTTCTTCGCGTATCTCCCATGTAAAGAACCCGCGGATGTCGAGCGCCAATGCATCGATATCTGCGAGTTCCACGAAAGTCGCGTTAAAGCGAATGACGTCGAAGGCCCGAGGAGATTCCTGCTGACTTGAGCGCCAGGTGAAGTTGCCAATCATCTGTTCGTCACTTCGTACATCCATCTCTGGGTCTAAAACTTCACCAGACCATGCCGTGAAGCGGAAGATGTCGATTTTGACACGGTCGTTCATGGTGCTCACATCCAATCTAAAGTGGTAGGGACATGTTTTCAGCGTTGAAAACGTAGGTCGATTATAGCATAAAACATGAAAAAAGTCAATCAATGGTTTGTTTATAACAATTTAAGAATGACTTTGTATCATAAGGATATGGGACAATTTGAATTTGAACGACCACGAGAAAGAATGCAGCGAACCGGTGCCGGCTCTTTAACAACAGTCGAGTTATTACAGGTACTCATTGCAAGTGGCACACCCCAGGCTTCGAGTGCGCGTATCGCAAAAAATGTTCAATCTCTTTTTGAATCTACAAAAGGTATACCAGATTTCGACGTACTACTAGGGATCAACGGCCTAGGGGTGGCAAAATCGTGTCAGCTCCTTGCGGCAATTGAATTTGGTATTCGTAGGGCGCAGGCACCGCCAGGGTATATTCCTATTGTCGATAATCGAGTTCAGCAGGCTTCGAAAACGGTACTTGTCGCTAGGTATATCAACGGTGCTGGTGTTATTACAGGCGAGTTTTTTGCGCCACTCGGCGGCCCACCTAAGAATACATTGGTGTTAAAGCGTATGTTTGGCGAGGCGCTTGCCAATGGTGCTCGCTCTATAGAAATAACAATCGGCGGAAAATCTCAAGATATCCATATCCTTAGCACCTTTATACTTACTGTACTACGCAGCTTCTTCGATACGGCTTCACTTTTGCAGATTAGTAGTACTGTATATCTTGCAAATAAACACGAAGCTAAGCGAGTAAAACGGGCAACGATCTATGGATAGTACGCCGCATTTACCGCCAGAAGGTATCGGTGCTATCTACGAATGGTTTAAAAAAGCACAAATACACTACGACGAACAGTATGTTTGGTTGTATATCTCTTATAACGCCTGGTACCAAGCGGTGACTCATACGACAAACGATCGGCAGGCGCTCGGTGCCTTAAAAAAACGGTTCGTTATATGGGACGACTATATAAACGGAAGAGCCCTTCAGAACCTTCGGCCCTACATGGAACGCCTGGCTGAATTCACCCAACGAGAGCCATTAATGACTAAAACAATCTATTGGTCGGGGAGTGTCGAGAGCCCTAATGACTGGAGATCACTCATAGAGTTTTGGTATCAAGTGCGCTGTACGTTGGTGCACGGCGCTCGTGTTCGGCCGCGCTATGTATGGTTAGCGTACGAAACATTAACAATTTTCATGGAGGAGATTATCGACCGCATGCACCAATGTTTTACACAAGACGACCTCAGTAAAATGAAAGAAATCAATACATTAGCAGCCATGCCAACGTATAAGACCGAGCGCTTTAAGCAGCTTCAAGAGCACCTCTACCAAAAGTACATCGCATCACCCAATATTTGGGATGTCGACATGAAGCGTGTATCTGAAGATACTCCATAAAATACTTTACTAACTCTGTAAAACAAGGTATAATTAACCGCATACGCCGTGGAGTAATTATTATCCTGTGCGAAATAAATTATTAAAGGAGAACTAACTAAAATGGCAGATTTCGATCGAAGCAAGCCTCACGTAAACGTTGGTACCATGGGTCACGTTGACCACGGTAAGACCAGCCTTACAGCAGCTATTTCGCACGTTCTTGCGAAAAAACTACCAAGCTCAGTTAACGTGCCTCGTGACTACGACGCAATTGACAACGCACCAGAGGAAAAGGCACGTGGTATTACCATTGCTTCTTCACACATTGAATACGAATCAGAAAACCGTCACTACGCTCACGTGGACATGCCAGGACACGCCGACTACGTAAAGAACATGATTACTGGTGCCGCTCAAATCGACGGTGCTGTACTTGTTGTAGCCGCAACCGACGGTCCTCTTCCACAAACTCGTGAACACGTACTTCTTGCTAAGCAAGTTGGTGTGCCAAAGATCATCGTTTTCCTCAACAAGATGGACATCGCTGACCCAGAACTCGTAGAGCTCGTAGAAATGGACATCCGCGAACTTCTTGAAAAGAACGGTTACGACGAAGACGCTCCAATCATCAAGGGCTCAGCAACTGGTGCTCTTGACGGCAAGGCTGAATACGAAGACGCTATCATGGAACTTGTTAAGGCTATTGACGAATACATTCCTCAACCAGCACGCGACATGGACAAGCCATTCCTTATGCCTATCGAGGACGTATTCTCAATTAAGGGTCGTGGTACTGTTGCTACTGGTCGTATCGAACAAGGTGTCATTAACCTTAACGACGAAGTCGAAATTGTTGGTCTTAAAGACACACAAAAGACTGTTGTTACTGGTATCGAAGCCTTCAAGAAGAACCTCGACAAGGGTCAAGCTGGTGACAACGCTGGTCTTCTCCTTCGTGGTATTGAACGCGAACAAATCGAACGCGGTCAAGTTCTTGCTAAGCCAGGTTCAATCACTCCACACACCGAGTTTGAAGCTGAAGTGTACATCCTCAAGAAGGAAGAAGGCGGTCGCCACACTCCATTCTCTAAGGGTTACAAGCCACAGTTCTACTTCCGTACAACTGACGTTACCGGTGAAGTTGAGCTTCCTGCAGACAAGGAACTCGTTATCCCTGGTGACACCCTAACCTTTACCGTAAAGCTTCTCGCGCCTATCGCTATGGAGCAAGGTCTTAACTTCGCTATCCGTGAAGGTGGTAAGACTGTTGGTGCAGGTGTTGTAACTAAGATTACTAAGTAGTTCTCCTACATTCTTAGCAAAATACTCCCGAGTTTTCGGGAGTATTTTTGTTGGAATGCGTAAAGCCTCTATATAATGAGTGTAATGAAGAAGCATGGTAAGAAAAATCACGTATCTATTGGTGCGCTTGTGAAAAAGCGTCGCATTTCAATTATGGTGCTTTGCGTTGCACTGGTGGCGGGCGCAAGCTTTTTATACTGGCAGTACACGGTAGCGCAGGACGCTATTGCACAAAATACAGCACAGACAAAGGAACTTACGGAAAAAACTGATACTCAACTAAAGCGCATTAAAGAGCGAAAAGCTGCCGAAGAAAAGGCACGCTTAGAAAAAGAAGCAGCCGAAAAAGCCGCCGCAGCCAAAGAAGCAGCTGAGCAATCAATCGCTGTGGGTACGGCAGGCGCGTCAACGCTCAATGCTAAAGCTTGTAATGTGAGTACTACTCATACAAACCCGGCTGCAATCGACGTCATGGTCAATAAGAAGCATTGTATTCAGCCCCTCTCGTTTGTACCAAGTGATCTTGTAACCTCTAATGGGGCGACATTAAGTGCAAAGGCTATTGCTCATTACAATCAATTGTTTCATGCAGCCGCTGCGGCGGGGCAGGGATTTTATGTAACAAGTAGCTACCGGTCGTATGGAACGCAAGTCTCTACCTATAATTATTGGGTCTCTACGAGTGGTCAGGCTGGTGCTGATACATATAGCGCCCGGCCGGGGTATAGCGAGCATCAAACCGGACTTGTCTTCGATGTTGCGGCTAACGGCTGTGTGCTCGATTGTTTTGGCGGTACGAGCCAATACCAATGGCTCCAACAAAACGCTGCTAATTATGGTTTTATTCAGCGCTACTATGCAGGGTACGAGGCTATCACTGGGTACAAAGCCGAAGAATGGCATTATCGGTACGTGGGCATTCCTGTGGCGCAAGACATGAAAGCAAAAGGCATCAAGACCCTTGAGCAGTACTGGAACTTGCCCGGCGGATTATACTAACGCGTTTACAGAAGCCTTATAATATGGTATTCTAGCTAGGTATTATTTATCACTTCGAGAACTCGGCCAGACGTACGCATTTGCTACGGTTCGAGCAGAGGTTACGGAGTCGCTGTCTAGCGTAACAGGCAAGAAAGGTTTCTTCCCCATGGCAGAAGCAAAGCAAGAAGGCCTCCGTATTCGTATCCGCCTTAAGGCATACGATCACAAGGTTATCGACCAATCAGCAAAACAAATTATCGACACGGCTATCCGTACCGGCGCAGTTATCGCTGGTCCAGTGCCACTTCCAACTCGTCGTAGTACCTTTACTGTTGTAAAGTCACCACACGTATACAAAAAGGGTGGTGAAACCTTCGAAATGCGCATCCACAAGCGCCTTATCGATATCACCGGTGCGACACCAAAGACAATCGACAGCCTGCAGAACCTCAGCCTTCCAGCTGGTGTAGACGCAGAAATTCGTATGTAATTGAACGCGTTGCTTATAAAAATAACCCCTGTAATAAGGGGTTATTTTTTATTCTGTAAAGACTACTAGAATTCGTTGCGGAGCTGTACTTGCTGCGCTTCAAGGAGTGAGGTAACTTCAACTTGGAGCTTAAGGATCCATAGTTGGGCAAAGATAATAAATGCCACGAGGATGATCCAATATACTGTTTGCTTGGTGATACGGAAAGTAGTAAACGACGGTTGATTGCGTGCCACGCGGAATGAGCGGAGTTCTGCTGATTTTGCGGGTGTTTTCTTTACAGTCGCTTTACGTGTAGGAGCTTTTTTAGCTGGCGCCTTTTTAGTGACGGCCTTTTTTACCGGTGCTTTTTTAGTGACAGCTGCCTTGCTAGTTGATTTGGCGGTAGTCTTCTTTGCTGCTGGTTTCTTAGCTTGTGCCATATTGATGCCCTTTTTAGCTGAAGTTAATAAGTATCTACCCTAGAGTATGCCCAAAAATGCAGGTAAACACAAGCGTATTTATATGCGTCTCTGTTGCAGAGCCGCACTAACAGGGGTTGACGTCAGAGGTTGTTTATGCTAAAGTCAGATAGGTAACTTTACTATAAGAAATAACAGACGATTCTTGGTGAATTGGTAAGTCCAGCAGAGGTGTTCCAGGTTATACCTGCGTAAAGCAGATATAACAGGGGCAAAATCGACGGATACTGCCTCCCACCAAGAATTTTAAGTGGGAGAATGAAGAGCATGAAAGCACTTCTCGGTACCAAAATTGGTATGACCCAAATCATCAGCGAAGATGGACGTGCAGTTCCTGTAACGTTAATTAAAGCTGGTCCTGTGACAGTGACTCAAGTAAAAACCGTCGACACCGACGGTTACAACGCTGTCCAAGTAGGATTTGAAGAGGGTAAGAACTTGAGCAAGGCCGTGGCTGGACACCTTAAGGCAGCCAACGTAACTCCGAAGCATATTCGTGAGTTTCGTGTTGAAGACACGTCAGAAGAACTGACTGTCGGAACCACAATCGACGTAACCGCATTCGAGCTAGGCGACGTAGTGAACGCTACTGGTATTAGCAAGGGTAAGGGATTCGCCGGAACTATTAAGAGGCACAACTTTGAACGCCACGGCGCAAGCCACGGTGGTAAGGGTAACACCCGCCGCCCAGGTTCTATTGGTTCAATGTATCCTCAAAAGGTCTTTAAGGGTAAGCGTATGGCTGGCCGTATGGGACACGATCAAGTAACTGTAAAGAACTTGGTAGTGAGCTACATCGACGTCGACAACAACCTCATTGGTCTTAAGGGTGCTGTGCCAGGTCCAAAGAAGGGCCTCATCGTCATCAACGCACTTGCAGGCGCTACTGCAGGAGGTAAATCATAATGGCTGAAGCTGCAAAAACTCAGACAAAGACTACACTTCCTAAGGAAGTCTTCGCAGTAGACGTGAAAAACCACGAACTACTCAAGCTTGCTTACGACGCGTATCTTGCAAACGCTCGTACGAGCGCGGCATCTACCAAGACCCGTGGCGAAGTTCGCGGTGGTGGTAAGAAGCCATGGAAGCAAAAGGGTACTGGTCGTGCACGTTTCGGTTCTACAAGGAACCCAATCTGGCGCGGCGGTGGTATCGTCTTTGGTCCACGCGGTAACGAAAACTACTCTAAAAAGGTCCCTACACTTGCAAAGCGCCAAGCTGTAAAGCAGGCACTTACTCTTGCAGAGAAAGCTGGCAAAATTAATGTCCTTGACATTAACACTACTGGTAAAACTTCAGAAGTAGTCAAGTTCCTCGCTGACAACAAGTTTGATCGTAAGACCCTTATTGTCGTTGAAGAAAAGACCGATGCACTCATTCGTGCAACCAACAACATTCAGAACGCGTTGCTTGTAAGCACCAAGTATCTCAATGTGTACCACATTCTAAACGCTGATCACATCGTACTTTCAGCTGCATCAATCCCAACTCTTAAGAGCTGGCTTGTAAAGGAGGAAGCGTAATATGGCTAAGAACATCTCAACCATCCTCGTTACTCCTGTAACAACTGAAAAGGCCTACGGTCTTTCACAAAAGAACGTGTACGTGTTCAACGTCCCACAGTCTGCTAACAAAAACGAAATCACCGACGCTATTGAAGCGCAATACGGTGTATCTATAAAAGCTATCAAAACCTTGGTACAAACCGGTAAGGCAGTTCGCTACTCACGTGGCAAGAATCGTTACCCTGGTACAACCCACCGTTCTGACAGCAAAAAAGCATATGTAACACTGGCTGAAGGTAGCACCCTTGCAATCTTCGAACAGCCAGAAGAAGCTAAGACCAGCGAGGAGAAGAAGTAATGGCTATTAAGCAATACAACCCAACTACTCCAGCTCGTCGTGGTATGACCTCACAAGATTTGAGCGATGTTACTACTCGTAAGCCTCTTAAGAGCCTTACGAAGAGTAAGAAGCAAAACGCTGGTCGCAACAACTCTGGTCGTATTACCGTTCGTCACCGTGGTGGTGGAGTAAAGCGCCACTATCGTTTGATGAACCATAACCTACCAGCTGGTGCTGTTGTTACTGTAGAGCACATCGAGTACGACCCTAACCGTTCAGCTCGTATTGCTCGTGTTAAAGACCAAAACGGCCTTTATCACTACATCCTTGCCGACACTTCAATGACCGTTGGTAAGGTAATTAAAAGTGGTGCTGACGCTCCTATCGAGCAATCTAACCGAATGCCACTTGCCAACATCCCTGTTGGTACCCAAATTTACGCAATTGAACTCACACCTGGCAAGGGTGCACAAATCGTGCGTTCTGCTGGTACAAAAGCTCAATTGATGGCAAAAGAAGGTGACTACGCACAAGTACGTCTTCCTTCTGGCGAAGTTCGCAAGTTCCGACTTGAGGCTACCGCTGCTATCGGTGTTGTCGGTAACGTTCAACACCAAAACATCAAGATTGGTTCAGCTGGTCGCAACCGACGCAAGGGTATTCGCCCTGGTGTACGTGGTGTTGTTATGAACGCCGCAGATCACCCGCACGGTGGTGGTGACGGTGGACGTCACGGTGCTGGTAAGGCTCCTCGTACTCCTTGGGGTCAACTTACACTCGGTTACCGTACCCGTCGTCGTAAAGACGTTGCTGGTCATATCGTAAAGACGCGCCACGACGCGAAGAGGAAGAAGTAATATGAGTCGATCACTTAAGAAAGGTCCATTCATCGACTTCAAGCTCGCTAAGAAAGTGGCGGCTTTGAGTCTCGAAGACCGAACAATCATCAAGACCTGGGCTCGTGCTAGCACGATCACCCCAGACATGGTGGGTCGTACTATTGCTGTTCACAACGGTAAGGTACACGTACCAGTGCTTATTTCGGAAAACATGGTTGGTCACAAACTCGGTGAGTTTAGCCCAACTCGTAAGTTCCGTAAGCACGGTGGAAAGGATAAGAAATAATGGCAGACGTAACTCCAGTACGCGCCTACGCTAAAGGCATCGACCAAGCACCTCGTAAGGTTGCTTTGGTGGCAAGCCTTGTGCGTGGCCGAACAGTAGCCGACGCTATTGTTATCCTTAACCACACCCCTAAGCGCGCTGCTCTTGCGGTCCGTAAGGCTATTGAAAGCGCTCAGGCAAACGCTGTTAACACCCACGGGTTCGACGGCAAAACACTCGTTATTAGCACACTTTCTGTGACTGCAGGTACTCGCATCAAGCGTTTCAAGCCTGCTAGCCGCGGCCGTGCGCTCCCTTTCCAAAAGAAGTCTGCGAACATCTTGGTAGAGGTAACGGGCGAGCTTAAGCCAAAGAAGGCTCCTGCAAAGGCTGCTGAAGTTTCAGCTAAAGAAGTAGCTCCTAAGGCTGCTGCTAAAAAGCCAGCTGCAAAGCCAGCGAAGAAAGAGGAGAAGAAATAATGGGACAGAAGGTTAATCCAATCAGTTTCCGTCTTCAGGTTCACAAGAACTGGGACTCACGCTGGTTTGCCCACAAGAAAGACTTCTCTCGCTTGCTTATCGAAGACATTAAAATTCGTGAGCACATCGAGAAGCGCTTCGAGAGTCGTCCAACGATTGCTCGTATCGAGATCGAACGTTCTGCTAACCTCGTAACTGTAACAATCCACACAGCAAAAGCTGGTGTTGTTATCGGTCGTGGTGGTGCAGGTGTTACTGAACTCAAAAAAGAACTCGAGAAGCTTGCGAGCCTCCCAGTTCGTATTAACATTGAAGAAGTTAAGCGTCCAGACCTTAGCGCAAAGCTTGTTGCCGAAAACATTGCTCACCAACTCGAGCGACGTGGTAACTTCCGCCGCGCTATCAAGATGTCTGCACAAAATGTTATGACTGCCGGTGCAAAGGGTGTTCGTATCCAAGTATCTGGTCGTTTGAACAGCGCTGAAATGGCTCGCCGTGAAAAGGTAAGCGAAGGTTCAGTGCCACTTCACACACTTCGTGCTGATGTCGACTTCCACACTGCACGTGCCGCCCTCCCAGGTGCTGGTATCGTTGGTGTTAAGGTTTGGATCTACAAGGGCGAAAGGAGCTAATCGATGTTACTTCCTAAGAAAATGAAGCACCGAAAGGTTCGCAAAGGCAAAAACGAGGGCAGCGCTACTCGTGGTAACTACATTGCCTTTGGTGACTTTGGTCTTCAATCACAAGAAAACAACGACATCACCTCACGCCAGATCGAGTCAGCTCGTCAGGCGATGACCCGCTACATCAAGCGTGGTGGTAAAATCTGGATTCGTATCTTCCCACACCTTCCACGAACCCGTAAGCCACAAGACGTAAAGATGGGTGGTGGTAAAGGTAACCCTGAGTTCTTCGTAGCCCGCGTTAAGGCCGGAACTGTACTCTTCGAAATGAAGGGTGTAGACGAAGTAGTTGCACGCGAGGCAATGCGCCTTGCAGCACACAAGCTTCCTGTGAAGACTAAGTTTATCGTGAAGGAGCAAGCATAATGGCTGATGTAACTAAAAAGACAACTAAGTCTACCGCTAAGGCTCCAGCAAAGAAAGCTACTGAAGTAAAAACACTCGCTCAACTCCAAGAAGAGCTCGTAACACTTCGTAACGATCACCGCGAATCACGCCGTAGCCATCAAATGGGCGAGTTGGTAAATCCACACGTCCTTACGGTGCAACGTAAATCAATTGCTCGTGCACTCACCGCTATTTCACAAGCAGAGCGCGCAGCCCTAAAGGAGGAAAACTAATATGGCAAAGACATTGACCGGTATTGTCACCTCTAACAAGGCTGACAAGACAATTGTTATTACCGTAACAAGCCGCGAAACACACCCTATTTATGGTAAGCAGTACACTGTAAACCGTAAATACATCGCTCACGACGAAAAGAACGAAGCGAACGAAGGTGACCGCGTTACTATTTCTGAAACTCGACCAATTTCGAAGCGTAAGTCATTTGTTCTTTCGAACATTGTTGAACGCTCACACGGAACTATCGAACTTAAGGCTGAAGTTGAAGGTGTAGAAACACCGGCAGCAGAGGCTAAGAGCGAGGAGAAGTAACATGATCCAACAAGAATCTCGACTAAAAGTTGCCGACAACAGTGGTGCTAAGGAAATCCTTTGTATCCGTGTTCTCGGTGGTACTGGTCGTCGCTACGCAGGCGTTGGTGACATTATTGTCGCTACTGTTAAGCAAGCGAACCCGACTGGTAACGTAAAGAAGAAATCAGTTGTTAAGGCAGTTGTTGTTCGTACGAAGAACCAAATCAAGCGTAAAGACGGAAGCACTATCGCTTTTGACGAAAACGCTGCGGTTATCATTAACGACGACAAAAGCCCTAAGGCGACTCGTGTATTCGGTCCAGTTCCTCGTGAACTTCGCGACCTTGGATACAACAAGATCATCAGTCTTGCACCGGAGGTACTCTAGTATGGCAAATCGTATTAAAAAAGGTGATACTGTAAAGTTCATCAGCGGCCCAAACAAGGGTACAACCGCTAAGGTTGAAGCTGTTCTTGAAAGCAAGGGCACTGTCCTTCTTGAAGGCGTTGGTTCAATCCACCGTCACATCAAGCCAAGCCAGCTTAACCCACGTGGTGGCTCAAAGGACATTCATGTTCCAGTGCCACTTCACAAGGTTGCACTTGTGATCGACGAAAAAACCGGCAAGACAAGTCGTGTCGGATATGTAAAAAGTGCTGACGGTGACACGGTTCGTGTTGCACGCCAAGCAAATAGTAAGGAGATCAAGTAATGGCGAAAGCTACCACTACTACCGCTCCTCGCCTGAAAGCCTTGTATAAGGAAACTTATGCTAAGGAACTTCAAGCCGAACTCGGTCTTGCGAACATCAACCAAGTTCCAAAGCTTGAAAAAATCATTGTCAGCGTGGGAATCGGTAAGAACAAAGACGACAAGCACCACTACGAAGTAGTACGCAACACCGTCACAAAGATTACAGGTCAATCACCAATCGACCGTATGGCGAAAAAGTCTATTGCAGGCTTCAAGATCCGTGCTGGTATGAACCGTGTTGGTCTTTCAGTAACCCTTCGCGATGCTCGTATGTACGAGTTCCTCGACCGCCTTATCAACATTGGACTTCCACGTGTTCGTGACTTCCACGGTGTAAGCGGTAAGGCATTCGACAAGGGCGGCAACTACAACCTTGGTGTTGTTGAGCAGTCTATCTTCCCTGAACTTTCATTCGAAGAAACACAGCACGTTCACGGTCTTCAAATTACTTTCGTAATGAAGAACGGTAACAAAGAAGCTAGCAAGGCGTTGCTTACAAAGTTCGGCATGCCTTTTGAAAAAGAAGGAGGCGTACGCTAATGGCTAAAACATCAGCAGTCGCTCGCGACGAGAAGCGCAAGAAGATGATTCAAAAATACGCTGCAAAGCGTGCTGAACTTAAGGAGCTTGGCGACCAAGACGGCCTCCAAAAGCTTCCTAAGAACAGTTCACCAACTCGTTGGAAGAACCGCGACGCCCTTCACGGACGTCCACGTGGATACATGCGCCGCTTCGGCCTTAGCCGTATCAACTTCCGCGAAAAAGCATCAAAGGGAGAAATCCCAGGCATTACTAAGAGTAGCTGGTAGGAAAGGAATAAGATATGTCACTACAATCTACTGACCCAATCGCTGACCTCCTCACCCGTATTCGTAACGCTGTGATGGTTGGAAAGAACGAAATCACTGTTCCTTCAAGCAAATTGAAGGTAACGGTTGCACAAGAACTCAAAAAAGCTGGATACGTTTCTGCCGTTAAGGTAGAAAGCGCAAAGCCTCGCGACATTCTTGTTGTTACTATTAACAAACCTGGTGAGAACTCAGTTATTAACGAGATCAAGCGCCTTTCTAAGCCTGGACGCCGCGTGTACGTAAGTGCAAACGACATTCCTAAGGTGAAGAGCGGTCGTGGTATCGTTTTGGTGAGCACCTCTAAGGGTGTTATCACTGGTGCAGAAGCTGTAAAGCAGCGCATCGGTGGTGAATTGCTCCTGAGCGTTTACTAGTATTGGCCTAACGGCTAAGCAAAAAAGAACCCCCTTTGCGGGGTTCTTTTTTATTGAGCTTATAAGATGCCTGTGCGCTGTGACAAGGGTGGACATTGCTAATTTGAGCTTTTTATGCTATAATATATAAGTACCTTGTCAACGAGAGTTAGGATACGTAATGGGAGCTTCCCTCGGCATAGATGCCGTGGACGTCAAGATTTACGAGGCGGGTGGTCTGTCATCGGATCACGATCTCGAAATCTTCCGTGCCTGGCAGAAGGCAATGCCCGGTTATGAATGGGTGTACGCCAAGCTTGACCGTTATGAAGGGCTGACGCTCTTCGATACCAGTCATGGCATGACGATCGGGCTTCATTTCGCCCACGCCCTATGTGGCTATGGTGGAACCGGTCCGCACACAACAGTGCAGATTTTGGTTGGAGCTGGTTTCGGCCACCAAGAACGCCTGGAGGCACAGGTCTTCAGTGAGCAGCAGCTCACCCTCACCAAATAACTCAATATCGAACACAAGGTTCTCCCGGCGAAGCATCGCCGGGTTTTCCTTTTATTGGTGTATACAGAAGGTATTGCATCTTGTAAAACCCCGGTAAATGTGCTACTATTAACAAGATAATATTTTGCGAGTGAAGTCGAGCAGATTTTGCGATAGTCAACCCTAAAGCCAGCGCGTAGCACTGGTGCCTTGCGGCGAGAGTGACTGAAGCCAGAAACCTCTTGCCGGTTTCACTCGTGGTAAACAAGGAAGTAGATCATGAGTCGAATCGGAAAACTACCAATTCAAATTCCCTCAGGCGTGACAATCACGGTCGCTGATGATGCTATTACTGTTGTTGGTCCTAAGGGCCAGCTCGTAGTACCGCATCTCTCTGACGTAACTGTCTCACAAGAGGACGGCAACGCAATCGTTACTCGTAAGAACGACGAACGTATTGCAAAAGCTCAACACGGGCTACAACGCTCACTATTAAACAACGCTGTCGAAGGTGTTACGAAAGCTTTTGAAAAGAAGCTCGAAGTAAACGGTGTCGGTTTCCGCGTAAGCGGTGGCGGTCAAGAAATCGAGATGGCTCTTGGTTTCTCACACCCAGTGAAGTACAAGGCGCGCCAAGGCGTTACCCTTGAAGTAAACAAGATGGAAATTACTGTTTCTGGTATCGACAAGCAACTTGTTGGCCAAACTGCAGCTGAGATCCGTTCACTTAAAAAGCCTGAACCATACAAGGGCAAGGGTATTAAGTATGCTGACGAAGTTATTCTTCGAAAAGCAGGAAAGGCAGGTAAGTAATAATGGCTAACCTCGACAAAAAGCTCGTTAACCGTAGTCTTCGTGCTGCGCGTGTCCGTGCAAAAATCTCTGGTACCGCTGAACGCCCACGCCTTACCGTTACCATTTCAAACAAGCACATTAGTGCACAACTTATCGACGACGTAAAGCAACACACCGTTGCTGCTGTTACGACTGTTGGTTCAAAGCAAACTGGTCCAATGATCGAGCAAGCTGCTTGGGTTGGTACTGAAATCGCAAAGAAAGCTAAGAAAGCTAAGATCGCATCTATCGTCTTCGACCGTAACGGTCGTAAGTACGCAGGTCGCCTTGCTTCACTAGCAGACGCTGCCCGTAAGGAAGGATTGGAGTTCTAATATGGCTGACGCACAACAAACAACCGCTCCTGCAGCGGCTCCACAAGCACAAGGTGGAAACCGCAACGCTCAACGTGGCGGACAACGCGGAAACAACCGTGGTCCACGCCGCGATCAAGCTCCACAAGAGCCAAAGCAATTTGAAGAACTAGTAATTAACATCGACCGTGTCTCACGTGTGGTAAAGGGTGGACGTCGTTTCCGCTTCAAGGCCCTCGTTGTTGTGGGTGACCGCAAGACTAAGGTTGGTGTTGGTGTTGCAAAGGGACAGGACGTACAAACTGCTGTTCAAAAAGCAACCGACACTGCAAAGAAGAACCTCATTGTTATTCCAATCGTGAACGAAACAATTCCTCACGAAAACGAAGTTAAGTACAGTGGTGCACGTGTGCTTCTTAAGCCTGCTGCTCCTGGTACCGGTATTATTGCCGGTGGTGTGGTACGTTCAATTATCGGTGTTACCGGTATTCGTAACCTTCTTTCAAAGTCACTCAACTCTACCAACAAGGTAAACATCGCTTACGCTACAATCGAAGCACTTAGCGGTCTTGTACCTAAGGAAGAATGGCTCAACGCACCTAAGACTGCGAAAAAGCCTGCTGCAAAGAAGGAGGACAAGTAATATGACTAAGTACAACGAACTCCTTTCTGGTGCTAACAAAGATCGTAAGCGCGTAGGTCGCGGTATCTCTGCCGGCGGTGGTAAAACTGCTGGTCGTGGTACTAAGGGGCAGGGCTCACGTACTGGTAAGAAGCTTCGCGCGACTTTCCAAGGTGGTCAACGCGGAATTGTACTTTCAGTTCCTAAGGCCCGCGGTTTTAAGAGTCTTCGTACTCCTGCACAAGTTGTCTACCTCGACACCCTCAATACCTTTGAAGGTACAACTGTCGACAACGCTGCACTCTACGAGCAGGGCTACGTCTCTACACCATTCCACACCGTAAAGGTAATTACCCGTGGTGAACTCACCAAGGCACTTACTGTAAAGGTTGCTGGTGCAAGCAAGAGCTCACAAGAAGCGATTGCTAAGGCTGGTGGTAGTTTCGAAAAGACTGCCGTGCCTTTGAAGCAAAGCAAAAAAGCTGCTGAAGCAAACGACAAGTAAGCTTACTCAGTTTTAAAAATACACCTCACGACGGGGTGTATTTTTATTGTAAAGGTGTTTCGTATTCCAACAGAGCGCTATCTGTAGTATAATCAGACTCAAATCGTATAAGTAACTTCGGGGTAGTCTGGAAAAGTCTGATGAATTGGAAAACAATCTTTCGCTCGCTAAAAAATCGTGATATGCAAAGGCGACTTCTTGTCGTTTTAGGGCTCATTGTCGCATATCGTTTACTCGCACATATTCCTGTGCCATTGGCTGAGCCAACGCAACTTCGTGAAGTAATTAACAGTGTTGTGAGCGGTACCGACTTTGGCGGGTTCTTGAACCTTCTTTCTGGTGGTGCGCTCGCGAGCTTCTCTATTGTACTAGTAGGGCTCACGCCGTTTATTACCGCCTCGGTTATCTCGCAGCTCCTTACTAAGGCAATTCCACGCCTTGAGGAACTTCATAAAGATGGTGAATCTGGCCGTCGTAAGATCAACCAGTGGACTCGTATGATTACCGTGCCACTCGCGATTGTTCAGTCAATTGCATTCATATTCATTTTGCGACAAACCGTACTCGCCGGTAACACTACTGTACTCGCCGACCCAACCGCCCTCGAATGGATTATCGCGGTTGGTGCCATGACCGCCGGTGCAATGCTCCTTATGTGGCTCGGTGAGCTCATGACAGAGCAGGGGATTGGAAACGGTATCAGCCTTCTTATCTTCGCCGGTATTATTAGTCAGCTTCCATCGATTCTTTCTACCTTTGGTGTTTCATTGTTCGATACTTCAGCCGGTGGCCTTGCCGTGTTTAACTGGTTCGAAATTCCAATAAATCCGCTAATATTCTGGGTGGTCATTGCCATCGCCGCGGTATCCTTAGCACTGCTGTACTTCTTGGTAAAGGTTAACGAGGCGCAACGTGTTATTACTATCAACTACGCAAAGCGTGTTCAGGGTAACAGTAGTTATGGTGGAGTAAAGAGTATTCTTCCTGTAAAGCTTATTGCAGCAGGTGTGATTCCGGTCATCTTCGCAGTAGCCTTTCTTTCACTCCCGGCATTTATTGGGCAAATCCTTAAGGCAACAGGCGATCCCGCCTACGCAACACTCGCTGAAAACCTCATTGTTTGGTTCCAAGCACCAAACCCGGGTGCCTTTACTGGTGCTGAATGGGCGGCATTCGTGTACCCTGCAAGTTACTTCTTGTTGGTGATCTTCTTTACCTATTTCTACACCGGTATCGTATTTAACTCGAGCGAAATTGCCGAAAACCTTCAAAAGCAAGGTGGATTCATCGAAGGTGTACGCCCAGGTAAGCAAACCGAGAAGTACCTTTCTTCAACCGTAAACCGCCTTCTTCTTTTCGGAGCACTTGTGCTTGGTCTTGTGTCGGTTACGCCGTTTATCGCAGAGTACTTACTCTTCCAGATCGCAGGTATTACTAACACCAACCTCGCTATCGGTGGTACTGGTCTCCTCATTGTTGTGTCGGTAGGGCTTGAAACACTCCGCCAAATCAACTCACGTGCCCTTATGGTCACCTACGACGATTATGATTCTTAAGAATCATAACCCACAGGCGCGTTAGCCCTGTAGTACTACGATTCATAGAGTAGCCCATGGGCGCGAAGCTCCATAGTATTACGACTCGTAAGAGCAGCCACTACATCTGTTAAACTTGTAATTATGCCACGAAAGTGGTATAATTATATTTATACACCCACCTAGTCTCACCGATGGGGTGGGGCGTAATTTGACAGAGGATGTGATGTTGTGCGCTCAATTGACCAAAGGATTCGGCAGGATGCCCGCCACTCACGTGAGCGGCGCAAGGCCGAATACGCACGAGACCTAGAAAAACTTCGTGGATATATCGAAAACGACACGATCAACATGATCGGTCGCTGCGATGACCACGGGGTCTCGAAGGAAGACCGAGCAGATTGGCTCCACCTGAAGACCTACGATGACACCTACCACGACTACGGTCAAGTAGCGAAGCGCGAACGAACTCGTACGCGCATCGAGGCTCTCTTGGAGCTATGTCACGGAGACAAGGGACTCTTGCTGGGCGAAGTGAAGCGCGCGCTGGATCGGTACTTTCCGGTTGCATCGCCGCACTACACCTGGGCCCCCGAGCTCGTGCACAAGGAACTCAAGTCCGGCAAGCTTCGCGTCAGCCTGCGGTATCGTTGGCAACGCGTCAAGCGTGCATCGGAGGAGTAACCGATACCTGATAGACCTTCGTGGTGCTATCGGTCAGGGTCAGAAGCCACATTACAGCCTCTGTCCTTGACCCTTATGAATAAATATATAATTTTGTTGATAAGGGTGAAGAATTGACAGACACCCTCCATTTGCTACAATAATAGGTACTAAATACGCATCAGCCGAGGGTTCGGTGCTATATTCTTGAAAACGCTTTACGTACAACCCTTTTTGGTGTATAATCTACTACTGTAACTTATGGCTAGTACTAAAGAGGTAATCAAAATGCGTGGAAAGGTAGTGGAAGCACTGCCTAATACTCAATTTAAGGTTGAACTCGAGAACGGCCTAAGCATCATCGCGCACATTAGCGGAAAAATGCGTAAAAACTATATTCGCTTAGTGCCTGGTGATCAGGTGGACGTTGAGATGACCCCTTACGATCTTACTAAGGGAAGAATCACGTATCGCCACAAGGATCAAATTTAACTGGAGGAATTCTTAGACTCATGAAAGTTCGTGCGAGTGTAAAGAAAATTAGTCCAGATGACCAGTTGGTGCGCCGTAAAGGTCGCCTTCGGGTAATCAACAAGAAGAAACCTAAGAACAAGCAAAGGCAGGGTTAAGCATGGCTCGAATTGCTGGGGTAGTTATACCCGCAGAAAAGCAAGTTCAGATCGCATTGACGTACGTGTACGGCATCGGTCCGAAGTTTGCACGAGACATCCTTGCGGCGGCTAAAGTAGAGCCGACCACTCGGGTGAAAGATCTCACCGAGGCTGAAGAACAACGACTACGTGAAGCTATCGATGGTAGCTACACTGTAGAAGGCGACCTCCAGCGTCTCGTAACAAACAATATTAAGCGTTTGAAAGACATCAACGCGTATCGCGGTCTTCGACACAAGTCAGGCCTACCAGTTCATGGTCAGCGAACACGCACGAATGCACGAACTCGTAAGGGTCGCGCGATCGCCGTTGGTGGTGCTCAACCTAAATCAGCAAGTAAGACCTAGAAAGGAACGATTAGATGGCAGATTCAACTAAGAAGAAGCAAAAGCGATCAGTTCCTGCTGGTCAACTTCACGTGCAAGCTACATTTAACAACACTATTGTAAGCTTCTCAGACAAGAAGGGTAACGTTCTTGCTCAGAGTAGTGCTGGTGCTGTCGGCTTCCGTGGAAGCAAAAAGGGTACTGCATACGCAGCCCAAATTGCTGCTGAAAAGGCAGCGGAAACTGCAAAGGGCTATGGCCTTAAGTCAGTAGACGTATTTGTTAAGGGTGTGGGTCAAGGTCGTGATGCTGCAGTACGCGCACTCAACGGCTTCGACATTAACATCGAAAGCATTAAAGAAGTAACAGGTGTGCCACACGGTGGTGTTCGCCCACGAAAGGTACGTAGGGGATAATCTATGGCACGAGATACTTCACCAATCGTTAAACAGAGCCGTCGCGAAGGCTACGCCCTTCACCCGAAGGCTCACAAGATCATGGCTCGAAAGAGCGGCATTCCAGGCGAACACGCCCACGGACGCCAAGGTAAGCCGAGTCTCTACTTGACCCAACTTCGTGAAAAGCAAAAGGTTCGCCGTACCTACGGTCTTTTGGAAAAACAATTCGCTAAGCTTATGAACGAAGCAACTCGTCAGCAAGGTCTTGCTGGTGAAAACCTTCTTCGCATGCTTGAACAGCGTATCGACAACGCAGTATACCGCGCTGGTTTTGCAACTAGCCGTCGTGCTGCTCGTCAACTCGTTGGTCACGGTCACTTCATTCTTAATGGACGCCGTGTCGACATCCCATCAATCCGTCTTAAGGCTGGCGACGAACTCGTTGTTCGTCCAAAGAGCCAAAAGTCTGGATACTTTGTTGGACTCGACGAAATCACTAAGGCAAGCACTCAAGGTGCCCTTAGCTGGATCAAGAGCGACGCAAAGAAGATGACCATTTCAATTACAGGTGCTCCAAAGCGTGAAGAAGCAGAAGCAGACATTAACGAACAATTAATCGTTGAGTACTACTCACGATAGGGTAAGGAGATATATAGATATGTCAAAAGTTATTCACAACCCAGCACTTGCCGCGTTAGAAGAAACTGGCGCAAACAGTGCATCGTTCGTTATTGAACCACTTCAAGCTGGTTACGGAAACACACTTGGCAACAGCCTTCGTCGTGTTCTCCTTTCAAGCGTAAAGGGTGCAGCCATCGTTGCTTTCCGCATCGAAGGTGCAAGCCACGAATTCACTACCGTTGCAGGTATTAAAGAAGATGTCGTTGACATCATGCTTAACCTCAAGAACGTACGTGTTAAAAGCGACAGCGACGAACCAGTAGAAGTTCGTATCGAGAAGAAGGGTGCCGGCACTATTACTGCTGCTGACATCAAAACTACAGCCGATGTTGAAGTTATCAACCCAGAGCAAGTAATTGCAACTGTTGATGACCCAAAGAAGTCAGTAGTATTCGACCTCGTTATCGAATCTGGTCGTGGTTACCAAACTATTGAAGACTCAAGTGTAAAGCGTCTCCACAGCGACATGATCGCCCTCGACGCAATGTTCACCCCAGTACTTCGTGTACGTTACAAGGTTGACAACACTCGTGTTGGTCAAGAAACTAACCTCGACAAGCTTCAGCTTAATGTTGAAACTGATGGTTCTATCAGCCCACGCGACGCGTTTGAGGAAGCTGCAGCTATTTTGGTTAACCAATACACTGCACTTGCTGGTAGCACTACCGTTGAAGCAGCTCCAGCGCTTGGCCAAGACTTGGCTGACGAAGGTAGCGAACTCAACACCCCTATTGAAGAATTAAACCTCAGCGCTCGTACCGCGAACGCTCTTATCAACAACGAAATCCGCACTGTACGTGACCTTGTCACTCTCAGTGAGCAAGATCTTCGTGAGCTTAAGGGCTTCGGTAGCAAGGCGCTTGATGAAGTCAAAGATAAATTGGCAGAATTGGACGTCTAGAACATGCACCGACACGGATACAAAGGACGTAAATTTGGCCGCGAACGCGATCAACGTCGTGCACTCCTAAAAGGCTTGGCAACAAGTCTCGTAGAGCACGGTAAGATTGAAACAACGCTTCCAAAGGCGAAAGAGCTCGTCCGATACATTGAAAAACTCGTTACTAAAGCTAAGAAGGGTGACCTTGCTAACCGCCGCGCCGTTATCGCTGGTCTTTCGACTCAAGCTGCAGCATTCCGTCTTGTAGACGTTATCGCTCCACAGCTTACTGGTCGTACTAGTGGTCACGTTCGCGTTGAACGTACTCGTCTTCGCGTAGGTGATGGTGCCCAAATGGCAACTATCGCTTTCGTCGACGAAATCAAGGATACTCCAAAGCCTGCAACACCGGCTGCAAAGCCAGCTGTTAAGGCCGCAAAGGAGACTAAGTAATGGTAAACGCTAAAACTTTTAGCCAAAAATCTGCTGACGTTTCTCGTGAGTGGTTCCTCGTAGATGCTTCAGAGCTTCCGCTTGGACGTATTGCTACTATCATCGCTGACAAGCTTATTGGTAAGAGCAAGCCAACCTACACCCCGCACGTAGATGCTGGTGACTATGTTGTCGTTATCAACGCTGAAAAGCTCGTTGTAACTGGTGACAAGGAAAAAGGTAAAATCTACTACCGCCACTCAGGATTCCCTGGTGGTATCAAGGATGCAACACTTGCTGAAGTTCGTGAAAAGTTCCCAGAACGAATCATCGAAAAAGCAGTACAAGGTATGCTTCCTAAGAACAAACTTTCAGCAGACCGCATGGGACGCTTGAAGGTATTTGCAGGTGCCGAGCACGCTCACACTGCACAAACTCCTAAGAAAGTTGAGGTAAAGTAATATGGCTGAAGCTACTTACTTTTACGGCCTCGGACGCCGCAAGAGCGCAACTGCTCGCGCACGCCTTTACAAGGGCAAAGGTACAGTAACAATTAACGACAAGACAGCGACTGAATACCTCGACGGTAACAAGACCTACCTTGCGGAAATTACTGATCCACTCGCACTTGTAAACAAGCAAAAAGAATTTGACGTTACTATCCGCGTACAAGGTGGTGGTGTAGCTGGTCAAGTTGATGCTATCAAGCTCGCGATCGCTAAGGCTCTTACAACTGCTCACTCTGATCTCCGTCCTACCCTTAAGAAGGCTGAACTTCTTAAGCGTGACTCACGTGAGAAAGAGCGCAAGAAGTACGGTCTCCGTTCTGCTCGTAAGCGCGAACAATTCTCAAAGCGTTAATCTTTGGAACGTACAAAAGAACCCTGGGATTGCCGGGGTTCTTTTTGTTGAGAGCGAACTCATTCATCGCTCGACTCCTAATGCTATAATAAGAACAATTACTATAAAAGAACGGTGTACTACGTGGCAAAAAGCCTTCCAGCTGAATTGTTAGCAATCCTTCGTAAGTTTCAACTTGCGGGTGAGCTTACAAAGCGCAAAGAAATTACAAATATCAAAGAGTACCCAGAACGACAGTTAAGTCGTCTTATTAAGTTTACCTACGAACGACAAACCTATTTTGTACTTTACGACACCTCTGCTGGCGACGATGTGCAGGTAGTCATGGATCACATTCGTCTTGATGTACCCGATGTCGAAGGTGCATTGGTGAGAAACCCGCTAGAAAACACTATGAAGGCGTATGGTATGCCTCACATGAGTAAAGATGTGTATCTCTTGACCAAAAAGATCACTCGCACCCGTCTCGATCAAGAGCTAGTGAGTCGTTACCCAGAGTTCTCGCGCAGCATCGTCCAAAAGTATATTAAAGCCGGCCACGTACAAGTAAACGGTGCTCCGGCGGCGTCGGCAAAGCAGGAAGTGACCGAAAACGACGAAATTGCGTTAGTTCCACCCCAAAAAGCTGATACCTCTGAGATGGAACTGCCTATTCTGTTCCTCGACGACAACGTTATTGTGGTAAATAAACCGGCTGGCGTATTAACGCACAGTAAGGGTGCACTAAACGATGAGTTCACAGTTGCCGACTTCTTCCGTCGATACACAACAAATGCTCTTGATTCGAGCCGTCCGGGTGTGGTTCACCGCCTCGACCGCGACACAAGCGGTGTCATTATTGGCGCTCGTAATGATGAAACGGCTGCGCTTCTGAAAAAGCAATTTGCCGACCGAACAACTAAGAAACAGTACATTGCTGTCGTTGATGGCCTTCCTAAGCTCGATACAGCCGTTATTGACCTTCCTATCGGTCGAAATCCATCTGCGCCAAGTACTTTCCGTGTCGACCCTAAGGGCAAGCCTGCAATTACTTCATATGAAGTACTAAAGTATAACGACAAGCAGTCATTACTGAAGCTTCGTCCGCGTACTGGTCGCACCCACCAACTTCGTGTTCATGTACAATATATCGGCACCCCGATTGCCGGTGACCGTGTCTACGGTAGCATAAAGACCGCTCCACGACTGTGCCTTCATGCTGAAAGCCTTGAAATTACCATCCCAACTTCAGACCGAAAGGTATTCACGGCTCCTGCTCCAAAAGAATTTGAAGAATTGGTAGGCTAATGCCGGTCATTCACCCGCAAACTCAAACAGTGTTAGACGCGTTGTTTCATGATGCGCCACACTCACTGTTGCTTGCGGGAAAAGAAGGCGTTGGGCTGGCGACAATTGCGTATCACTATGCAAACACTGTCGGTTCGCATGTATTGACGGTGCTTCCCGAAAAAGAAGGGAAGGCTGATCTCGAAAAGGGCACGATTACTATCGAGAGTGTTCGTCGACTCTATACAACAGTAAGTACCGTGGAGCCAAGGGGGAGAGTTATTATTATCGACTACGCAGAGCGTATGGCGCCAGCTGCACAGAATGCTTTTTTGAAGCTGCTCGAAGAGCCAACTCCTGGAACTCGCTTTATATTACTTACTCATCAACCGGAGCTTATGCTTCCAACGATTACTTCGCGTTCACAACGTATTGATATTAAACCAATTACCACCGACCAGTCCCTTGCGTTATTGGACACATTAAAGACGACGGACGCAACAAAGCGTGCCCAGCTCATGTTTATCGCTGAGGGTCTCCCAGCCGAGCTTACGAGACTTGCTCAAAATGACGAACAATTTACAAAACGAGCAGCTGTTGTAAAAGATGCGCGACTACTAGTTACCGGAACGGTATATGACAGGCTTCTGCTTGCAAAAAAATATAAAGATTCACGCTCAGACGCAGTAACTCTTGTAGAGGACGCATTAAAACAGCTCAGCCTCACGATTGCAAAAAACGGTGATGCCGGTGCACTCCGAACATTATCTCGATTCGAAGTGCTCCATAAACGTCTGTCTGAACAGGGGAATGTACGGTTGCAACTGAGCGCATCGGCTGTGCTATAGGGTTAGCTTTATGCTATACTAGGTATATACATGCTCGGATTAGTAGTTATCGCCGTAGTCGGCCTTTGGGCCCTCTATCAACGGCAAACAGTTGGCGAAGTCGCCAGCGACCTTTCATCAAAGCTCTCTGATAAACTTGATCAACTCTGGTCTATTGCTCAGACCTCTCTTCAAGATCGTAAGTATCTTCGTGCCGAAAAAGCCCTTTTGACTATCCTTCGTGTAGACGAGCGAAACGCCAGCGCTTACAACCGCTTGGGTATTTTGTATGCAAAGCAGCAGCAATTTAAAGAAGCGATTGAGTGCTTTGAAATTGCTCAAAGCCTCGAACCAAGCGCGAGTAGCCTTCATAACGTTGGTTTGATTTATTTTGAAACCGAAAACTATGACAAGGCTGCGTTGGCATTCGAGCAAGCGCTTGCTATGGATAGCGATCATGCCGCGCGTCACATTGCCTACGCAAAAGTACAAGAAAAGCTCGGCCACGACAAGAAGATGGTAGAGTCACTTGAGCGCGCTGTTGAGCTTGACCCGATCCCGCAAACCCTTACGTTACTCGCTGATGCCTACGACCATGTTGGTGCCGCAGACCTTGCCTTGCAGCTTCGTGAACGTGTCGCTAAGACCATTATCCCTCAAGGACAAGCACGCCGCGTTCGTCAAACCCGGCGCGTAATGTAGCTTTAAGTACAACATATATTTTCGTTTCATCGCGCTTATGGTATATACTATGGGTATTCATTCCATAATCGAAAGCGCACAGATGCATAATGTGAAGACACGCCCAAAGAGAAGGAATAGAGACCGCGCTTCGGCCTTTACTTTAGTTGAATTACTTATAACCGTTACTGTTATTGCGCTGCTCGCGACAATGGTTGCTATCGGGCTGCATCACTATACGGAGCGTGGCGATGATGGTGTTCGCGAGAGTAATGTCCTGGTGCTGTCAGAGGCGCTCGAGAAATACTACACAAAACATGGAGAGTATCTAAGCTGTGAGCAGATGACTGCCGATCCAGGTAGTATTACGGCAACTACCCTTGTTGGTATCGACCAAGCTGTCTTTCGTTCACCCTCTGCTGCAGAGGGTGTTGTTAACTCTGTACGTTGTAGTGACACCGGCGAAGCCGACATATTTATTTACGAAGTGACACCCGACCGTTTAAGTTGGACAATCACGTATGTACTTGAGTCAGAAGAAGGTGTAAAGGTCGCGTACAGCCGCCAACCAGTGATTGCTGTAACCGCTGAAGAGCCTGTTATTCCGGACCCTGAACCCGAGCCAGAACCAGAACCGGACCCCGAACCCGAGCCAGAACCTACTGCGCCCGACCCGGCTAATCCTGCGGTTCCAGGCAAATCATTTGATATGTCTCAATTAAAAATATACTGTCAAAGCCCGTCAAATGCCCCTTCTGGATATAATGTTGTCATTGGTAGTGCAATAAGCGATGCGCACGGAACGGAAGGAAACGATTATATTTATCGAGGCTCAGGCAATAAGGAGATCTATGCATATGGTGGCGATGATATTATATGCGCCTCTCAGGGAAACGGTGATATTTTTGCAGGTGAGGGTGATAATGCAGTAGTCTTTAGCCAGGGAAACCCAACAATCGAGGGCGGAAGTGGTGTCGATTTTATTCTTAACAGTGACGGCAATGGTAATATCTATGGGTTTGGTGGAGACGATATCATTTATATCGAAAACGGATCACCTGATGTAGATGGCGGTCCCGGTAACGATATATTCTACACACGAAACGGGTCGCCAGAAATCGTAGGTGGGTCTGGTACTGACAAGGCAACAAAATACCCAACCTCGAACGCAGACTTTACGAGTATCGAAGAAATTATCTATCTATAAATAAAATACTCCGCCGAGGGCGAAGTAGTTTATATGGTGCTGGAAGTAGGACTCGAACCTACGAAGCCTTACGGCGGGAGATTTACAGTCTCCTGTGATTGCCACTACACGATTCCAGCATGAGGTTACGCAATGAGATGACAGTGCTTTTTATGAAATGAACTTGGAGCCGCCTCACGGATTCGAACCGTGGACCTACTGTTTACAAAACAGCCGCTCTAACCAACTGAGCTAAGGCGGCGGACATATACTATTTTATCATATTTTCTTATCTGTAAAAGCCCTATTTTCGTTAACACTGGAATAATAGGAGTAACGAGAGGGAAGGCGAACATGTTCGCGCTTACCCGAGTATGGTCTATTACGTAGTATAATAGGAGGAATGGCTAAGAAAACATTTCCTATTGTCGAGGTAACACTCGAAAAGATTGTTGGTGGCGGGCAAGCGCTCGGCACTCTTGAAGACGGGCGTAAAGTCTTCGTGTGGGGTGGTTTACCCGACGAGACAGTCCGTGTTCAGATAAATAAAAAGAAATCATCCTACGCAGAAGGTGTTGTAGTGGAGGTACTTAAGGCGAGCCCAGATCGGGTTGCACCAAAAGACCCCAACAGCTTCCTTTCAACCAGTCCGTGGCAAATTATGTCACGCGAAACCGAAAATCATTACAAATCAGCGCTTATTGAAGAAGCATTTGAATTGCACGACCTTGTGTTACCGGCCGCGATCACCGTGTACGACGACGAGCGTGACTACGGATACCGCAATAAAGTAGAATTTAGTTTTTGGCACGATACCGATACAGATACGGTTTCCTTAGCATTCTTCCGCCGTGGGACACACGGTAAAATCACGGTCGATGGCACAAGCTTGGCTGCTGATGTTATTAATGAAAAGGGTAGGCAAGTGCTGACCGTTTTGAATGAGCTTGGTATACAAG
>JBOHNV010000009.1:0-37703 GCA_050730895.1 Candidatus Microsaccharimonas sp. | reverse complement strand
CACCTAACCCTGCACCAATAGCAATATAGCGGTTTTTCTTGCGCTTTTTATCCTTCTCTTCATCGCTCATTGAATCATCGACGTCATGCTCAAGCCACTTGCTCCACTTTTCACGAACAGGTGATGCTGCGTAGGTTTCGAATTGTGCAGCCCAATACGCAACGCCAGCACGTTTACGAATACCATCGCGTGCTTTCTCCCACCATCTCTTGGCTTTTCGCTCTTCTTCGATTCGTGGATCAGGTTCAAGACCTTCGGTTTGTGCGCGGAGTTCATCATCGAGGACTTCTGTTTCGCCCTGACTATTCACGGCAAAGGCTGGCCCCTTTGGCGATTCTGCCTTTATTACTTCATCAAGAATAGTTGTTTCACCAGTGGCATCAACAGCAAAGGCCGCAGCTTGACTAGCTTCAGAGCCGCGCGTCAGCTGCGCGTCGCTCACCCACTGGACTGTTCCGTCTTCTTTTGTCGCTTGGTACACGTGCGATTTACCGTCAGGGCTCGTAAATGGCTCGCCAAGTGTTACTTTTTCTCCATTCAAAAATACCTCTTCTGAGGTTCCAGATTCTTCGGAAGTTTTAGTCTCTTCAAGCGCTTCGAATGTTTCAGATACTTCCGGAACTTTGGTTTCGGGTTCTGTTTCAGTTTCTTCGGATACACCACCTGCAGTGTTATTGACTTCAGATTCAATAACGTCAGTGGGAGCCGGCTCTTCCTTAGGGGTAGTAGTCGAAGATAGCGGAGTTTCCGCCTCTGCTTTATCCACGCTTGAGAAGCGGTCTACTAGTGCATCATAGCGAGCAACTTCAGTTTCGTAGCGCTTCTGCGCTGCTTCAGGTGTTTCACTATCATTTTTCAGTGCATCGATCGTTAAATGTGTGTCGAGTGCCTCCCGAATAGCCGCCTCTTCGGCCTTGTCGCCAAGCTCACGTGCCTTTGCCGCCTCTTTGGCAAGTTGCATAACTCCCATCTCTTCGTAATTAGGAGCTTCGTACACCTCTTGATCTCCAATACCGCCTAGCTGGTCGTAATAGCCTTGCGTGTCGCCTTTTTGAGTCTCGTATGCCTGTTCACTCGCAAATGTTCCAGTGTGTGCGTTGCGGTACCCGCTACCGTCGCGAACTGCGCCTTCTGCTGGGCGTTGATCAAGATAACTTTGATAGGTGTGCTCACCTTCGTCTGGCGCGGTAACGTCGAATTTACCAAAAGCTTCCTTTTGGTCTGCATCGAACTGGGCTTTTTCGTACTGCTGTTTCAACTTCGCGGCGACGTCGCGCTCGTCTCCTGAAGCTCCGTGTGCAGTGTGAAGTGTTTCTGCTGGCATTTTTTGATCCTTTTTTGTTTTTGAAGATACTTTGACCTCAATATAACAAAAAGCTTGTGGTATCACAAGCTTTTTGACTAAGGGGCTAGGTTCGTTGGCTAAAGGTGCCGTTCAACAACTTCGCGAGTGAAGAATTCGAGACGGTCACCAATCTCAAGAAGGGTTTTCTTGTTGACCTTAAGGTTAAGTCCACACATGTCGCCTTCAAAGACTTCTTTTGCTTCGATTTTCTCGCGCTGGAGGCCAGTGACCTCAGCTTCGCCGAGTAGTTCAGCTTTATCGCCCTTGCCACGCTTCATACGAACAAGAAGTCCTGGACTTACACGGCCAGTAGTCACAAGACCACCAGCGATGATTTCGTCTTTTAGGGTACGGAAGACACCCTTCACTTCGAGCTCACCAACTTCAGTTTCAACAACTTCAGGGGCGAGGAGTTTTTCCATTGAAAGCTTTGCGTCATCGAGGAGTTCGTAAATAATCTTGTAGATACGAACTTCGGCGCGCTCGCGTGTAGCAAGCTGCTTTACAGCCGGTGGAAGTTCAACGTTAAATCCGTAAATCACCGTTTTGCCATCGGCAGCAAGACGAACATCGTTTTCGGTAATATTACCAACACCGCTACTCACAACGTGGAGCGAAACTTCTCCGCCGGTATCGATAACCTTGAGGCTGTCGATAACAGAGGCGAGCGAGCCTTGCACATCGGCCTTAATAATAACGTTGAAGTCGGCGGCTTCGTGTTTTTGGGTCATAAGCTTCAAGAGGTCGGCACCGGTAACGTTTGTACTGGCGGCGTTCGCTTCGCGCTCCATACGAACAGCGTTTGCCTTAGCACGAGCTTCTTTTTCATTCTTTACGATTTCGAAGGTATCACCAAATTGTGGAAGTTCCTTGAATCCCGTGATAGTAACGGGGGTTGATGGACCAGCTTCTTTAATAGCGTTGCCCATGAAATCTTGAAGTGTTCGAACCTTACCGTAACCCGTTCCAGCTACGAGGAAAGCACCCGGCTTCAAAAAGCCCTGTTCAACAAGGAGTCCAACAACCGCACCGCGGCCAGTTTCCATGTGTGCTTCAATGATAAGCCCTTCAGCTGGTACGTTCGCTTCAGCCTTTAGTTCTTCGATATCGGCTACAAGCAGCACCATATCGAGCAGCTTATCAACACCCTGACCTGTCTTAGCACTTACCTCAACCATCACAACATCGCCACCCCATTCTTCTGGGTTCAAATTGTGTTCAGTAGCGAGCTGGGTTTTTACGAGCTGTGGGTTAGCAGATTCTTTGTCGATCTTGTTAATAGCAACGACGATTTTCGCGTTTGCCGTACGAGCAAAACGAATCGCTTCGATGGTTTGCGGCTTCACACCGTCATCGGCAGCAACTACAATAATAACAACGTCGGTAAGTGTTGCGCCGTGCTGGCGAAGGGCTGCAAAGGCTTCGTGACCAGGGGTGTCGAGCAAGGTAATTGAACGATCTTTACGCACTGTTTGGTAAGCACTAATGTGCTGCGTAATGCCACCCGCTTCGCCTTCGACAACTTTTTTGTTCAAAATTGAGTCGAGAAGGCTGGTTTTACCGTGGTCAACGTGACCCATCACCGCAACAATCGGCGGGCGCTCAACGGCATCAGCAGAAAGCTCACGCACACGGCGTTCGGTTGCAGCAGAGGCTTCTTTTTTCTGAAGCTCAACGTCGAGACCAAGTTCGTCTACGATAATCGTAGCGGTTTCAAAGTCGATACGCTGGTTAATAGTTGCGGCAATACCGTTTTTAAACAACTCGCCAATAAGGGTTGTAACGGGTAGGTTTAGTACATCAGCGAGTTCGCCCACTGTGATTGAATTAGCGATAGACAAGACTTTTTCTGCCATGCTGATGCTCCTTTTTGTTAGTAGTTGGTAGATAGTAGGTAGTAAATGGTTTTCACCAAGTACTACCTACCAAACACCAAATACCAACTGCTATTTAGTTTTCTTTGAGCCCGGAAGACCAAGTGAGATCTTGCGGTTGTCTTTTTCGATGTCGAGGACAACGAATGACTTGCGTTCGTTGAGGGTGAACACCTTTTCTGGGTCAGCGGTGTCGCCTTCGCCAAGTTCACTCACGTGCACAAGTGCTTCTACAGCTGGGCTGATTTGCACAAATGCGCCGAATGGAGTGATACGGGTAACAGTACCTTCAACGGTTTCGCCAGCCTTGAACTGGTCAACTTCACCGAGCCATGGGTCTTCGGTAAGTTGCTTCATGCTGAGGCTGAGGCGGTCTTTGTCGATAGCGATGATTTTCGCTTCGATAGTTTGACCAACCTTTACGTAGTCGCTTGGGTTGTTCACACGTTCCCAGCTAATTTCTGAGATGTGTACAAGACCTTCGATGCCTTCGACGTTTACGAAGATACCGTAGTCGACAACACCAGTTGCGACACCCTTGACGCTATCACCTACTGCGAGCTTTTCAAAGCGTGCAGCGAGGCCTTCCTTCACAGCTTCCTTCTCAGAGAAGATAAGCTTGTTTGCCTTGCGGTCTGCATCGAGGATGCGAACCTTAAGTGCTTGGTTAATAAGCACGTTAAGGCGCTGAAGGATTTCGTCCTTGTCGTTGCTGCCTACGCGTGGGTAGTGTTCAGCGGAAAGTTGTGAAACTGGGAGGAACCCACGAACACCTTCGTACTCAACAAGCAAACCACCACGGTTTGCGTCGTATGGAGTAACTTCGATGATTTCACCACTTTCGAGCTTGGCGACAACTTCGTCCCAACCCTTGTCTTTCGCAGCCTTGCGGAGTGAAAGAAGTACTTGTCCGTTTTCGAGTTCAGGATCAACAATACTTGCTGAAACTTCGTCACCAACGTTTAGAGCACGTGAGAACCCTACTTCGCGGCGTGGTACAAGACCAATACCTTGTGGACCGAGGTCGATAAGGATTTCGTGCTTTCGTACGATAAGCACCTTTCCGTCGATTACCTCACCCTGTGTTACTTGCTTAAGATTTGCGTCCTCTTGTGCGAGAAGCTCGTCCATTGTTATTGCGGCTTTTGCCATAAGTCTATTTAAGACTCCTTCCTTGGTTGTATTTCTTGAGAAAAGCCACTGCTTCCGTTCCGCTTAGGAGCGCCATGCGTGTAAAGATAAACTTTAATGCACACGTAAGAAGGGGTTTCCCTCATAGATCCCTCTTATTTTACCCCAATGTAACAGATTAGTCCAGTAGTGGGACGCCGAGGTTCTGCGAGCTAAAGTTCGCCCGCTACTTTGCGAGAACGGATATACGCAACGCCCGCGAAGGTTAGTGCACCCGCACCAACAACAGCAAGTGTATCGCCAGTGCCGGTTTGTGGTAGCTCTTCTGCTGTAACGCCTGATTCGGTTGATTCTGAGTTGTTCGAGGTGCCCGTTTGCGGCACTTCGGTTGCCTCGCCATTATCGCCACTAGTGGTCGATTCGTTGCTGTTTTCTTCTTCACCCTCGTTCAAGGCAACCTCTTCGTTGCTTCGATCTTCAAGGTTTTTCTCGGCAATTTTCACCGCTTCGTCGCGACGTGCTTGCTCGCCCTGACCCTTTACAATAAAGAGGCCACCGATAATAAGACCTGTTAGAATAATAATCCCCACCGTGAGCGCCACCCCTGATCGCGTCATGCGTACTGCCATTGGTTATCTCCCGTTAATACACTCATTGTACTCTAGTGAATGACATGCGCCAAGGGGTTACGGGAAGTGCGCCTCACCATCTTCCCTCCCCTTCCCCGTCATGCTACACTGAGGGCATGATTATAGCGGTGGACACTGGGGGAACAAAAACACTTATTGCCGGGTACTCGGAAGACGGAAAAATCGTCAAAGAATTCCAATTCCCGACACCTCCAAAACGGGCAGAGTACCTAAAGCAACTTACTACACATTTGCAGGCGCATTTCGACGCCATTACTGCCGATGCAATTGTGATTGCAATGCCGGGTATTGTAAAAGATGGCGTTGCGCTACGTTTTGGCAACCTTGAATGGAAAAACTTTAATATTGTCGACGAATTAAAGGGTATTCTTGGTAACGCGCCGATCTACGTTGAAAACGACGCTAACCTGGCAGGCCTCGCCGAAACACGGCTCCGCTCACCAATGCCAATGTCGAGCCTCTACGTTACTATTAGCACCGGTATTGGAAGCGGCGTGATTATTAACGGCAACATCAACCCTGGCCTTCGTCACAGTGAAGCGGGTCACGCACTCGTTGAATTCGATGGCATGGTACGTGAATGGGAATCATTCGCCTCTGGCCGCGCCATCTACAACACCTACGGGAAATATGCTCGCGACATTACCAGCAAACGTATCTGGAACAAAATCGCCGACCGCATTAGCCGCGGCTTCCTTGCTATGATTCCGATCATCCAGCCAGAAGTTATTATTATTGGAGGTAGCATTGGAACCTACTTCCCTCAGTACAAAGAACAATTAACCGGAATTCTTAAAGAAAAGCTTCCCCCATTTATTTCTCTTCCTAAAATAGTGAAAGCAAAATACCCAGAAAAGGCCGTTATTTATGGATGCTACTACTACGCCCTCACTGTTCTCGCTGATCGAGACGCTTAAAACTACCTATCCTCAATTCACCTTTAGTGAGGCGGAGCGTTTTTCTTGGTCTCCCAGTGAACACACTATTTTCTACACCCCCAAGGAACCCAATGCGGTAGCCCTTCTTCTTCACGAACTTTCACACGGCCTCTTAGGTCACCGTGAATATCGTCGCGACGTAGAGCTCGTTGCAATGGAAACAGCCGCCTGGGAAGAGGCGGAAAAACAGGCCAAATTACTATCGACTATGCTTGATGATGACGTCGCACAGGACCATATCGACACCTATCGCGAGTGGCTCCATGCACGTAGCACGTGCCCCGAATGCAAGGCAAATGGCTATCAAACGGGCGCTTCAGCCTATGAATGTCCCGCCTGCACGCACACCTGGCGCGTCAATGAGGCACGGATCTGCGCTCTGCGGCGCTATAGCACTACAAAATAAAAATACCCCGATAACACGGGGTATTTTTATTTAGAAGCGTATTAGGCTTCAGTCTTGCGACGACGTGAGATGCGGCCACCCTTAGCGCCTGCAATACGAGCGAGTTCTGGGTTAGCAGCGAATCCACCAGTACGACCGTTGCGGCCACCCTTAGCGCCGATCTTGGCGTAAAAGTCTGGGTCACGTTGTAGGTTTTTTGCAGCAGCTTTAACGCCGCCTTCTTTAGTTCCAGCCATTTGGTTGGTCTCCTCCTCACCGATCACGGTGATTTCCACAATTAAAAAAGATTTCCACTAGCCTTTCGGCCGGGAAACCCTCGTTTATACCTCACATACGATATATTCCTCGCAATGTGTATGATTCAATAATAGCATAGCTTATGCTTTTTGTCAAGTTTTACATGAGCGTTTTTATATTGTCTTATAATTATTGCGGAAAGACACCTAATATGGTTAAGCTACCGTTGCATATATCCTTTTTGTGCGATATTATAAATACGCACCTGTTTGAATCTTATCCAAAAATAGACAAGGTTCACGGTTGAGCGCGGCCCGCAGATACACCCCACCACCACGGGTTGTACGCAAGCCACCACACCTCAGCCAAAGCAAATAAAACGACCCGATCTGCGAGACGGGCCGTTTTTTATGTAGGACTATTTCTTTAAAAAAATTGCCCTGTTACAATAGAACTCATGCTTACTCATCTAAAGAAGGGTTTTACTATTGTAGAGCTGCTTATTGTTGTCGTTGTTATCGCAATTCTTGCGAGCATCACTATTGTGTCTTACGGGGGAATTACTGAGCAGGCCAAGATGAGCTCGCTCTCCTCAACTGTTAACCAGTACATGAAACTCCTCGAAATGTATCATGTAGAAAACGGAACGTTTCCTCCGGGCGACTGGGCTTGCCTTGGCCAGAGTGTGTCCGACTACCCCGCTAAAGATGGCTATGCCGCGGGAGCCTGCGTGAAAGGTACCCATAATGGAGGGTTCGTATACCCTGGGTTCAGCAGTACGGTCAGTACCGCCCTCGCCCCTTACGCGAGCAACCTCCCTTCACCCCTCTACGATGAAGCGCCAAATGAGTTCGGTAACACCATGCGCGGACTACTCTATGACCAGCACTCAGCTCATGCATCAACAGCCACTATTACTTATTACTTATCGGGAAATAAATCGTGCCCTATTGGCACGAAGGTGTACTTCAATAGCACCTATAGCTCAACCCGATGCAACTACGTTCTTACAAAGGACTAGCGACCTATACCGCTAGCATCTTCTTTAAAGCGGTGAGTTGCGAGCTTAAGTAGTTGCCGTATTGGCTTGGAAGTTCAATTAATATGGCCGGAATGCCCATTTCTTCCCCCATCCAGTCTTCGTATTCGCCAGTCATTGCATAGCCCATGACTGCCTCGGCGTTATAAAACATCGTTTGATACCCTACTGTGCTTGCATAGGTTGACCCAATTGCGACCGAATCACCGAACTTATTCGCCCCTACAAGGCGTCCTTGGGCATGGAATGAAATGGCTAAGCGAGGTCGCAACTGCTGGGTAAGTGAAATAAGTGCTGCCGCCTCGGGCTCGGAGCCAGGCGAGGTTCCACCACCAGTAGGAAGTGTTCCGCTCGCCGTCTCTATCGAGGCGCTCCAGTTTGCAGTTGGGAAGTTTCGCCCAAGGTTAACGTTGCGGCTATTATTGCGAGTACCGGCCGCAATACCGTCGGGATTAGTGTTTGGCACAATAACCACTCGCTTTCCCGCCGGCACAATGTCACCATAGGCCTGAAGATGCGCCACCCAGGCCTGCATAGTTTGCTGTGCACTCCGCTCAGATCCGTGAATACCACCTGTAAATAATATCGTAGCCGGACCACTTCCAAACGAGTAAGCGTAGATGGCTCGCCCCTGTACCGAGCTGCCTATCGCCCAAGACGAGCCACAGATGGTTCTGGTATTAAAATTCCAGGCTTCTTTTGATAGCTCATCGTTCGATCCGCTCTTAAGCCCTTTATCGATCGCTAGACTAAACGCCGTGCAGTCGCCACCCTGAATAGAGAACGCGAGCTGGGTAGCAGATTGCTTACTTACCGACCCCGCTACACCCGCTATGTGCGCTAGTTTAGCGATATCGACACTTTCGTCGAATGGCTGATCAAACGTAACGATAATACGAGCGTTCCTAGCAACGCTATGTGCACCAACTGATACGCTCGAAACCTTCGGTCCACCAGAGGTAGTGAATGGTATTACCATCGGCTCAGCTAATGAGCTTCCATTATTAGCAACCGCATCTTTTACGATAAGTTGATACGAGGCCTCCCTATCGAGGGCGGCAAACGCTGCTGTTACAGTTTGACCATCCATAGTACTCGTCACTGGCACCTCTTTCGAGCCAGCTTCTTTGGTTTTGCCCATTTGTAGTAACGCGACGTCCGCGCTCACTACCGGCCTATCGAAAGTTAGCGTAAAGCTTTCTGGGGTGTCGTAGACCACCTGGTCGCCAGCAATACTTGCACTACTCAAAACAAGCGGCAGCAGCGTCTCTATATCACCTTCGACAACCTTTGTTTCCTGCCCTTTAAACTCTTGGTACACTGCAGCTATATATTCGGTACCGTGCGCAAGTCGCAGCGTAGCTATATCACACGAAAGCTCGGCCTTTGTTTGTGTACAAGCTGTTTGTTTGTCGGCGATCTTTAAACGGTAGTCGTGAATGATATCGGGCGAGGTAAGCTTCATGGTAAGCGGTTGTGTCGGCGAAATAGTCTTACCAGTAATTTCGCTCGCCCTTACGACCGGCGCTACTGGCACCTCGACGGCGAACCGCTTACTGGCATAAAACCCACCGAACGGCGCTATAGTTGCCGTATACTTCCCGTGGCTCGGAGACTGCTTTGGCTCAAAACATACTTGTGTGGTCGCGAGAGTGACATTACCAAGACGCACTGCACCGTCGAGGCGAACATCAAACTCGGGCGAAGAAAACTTCTGTATATCTGGCGCAAGTACGAGCTGCTGCGTGCAACTTTGCTGGGCATATGAAAACTGAACTGATTTTGGCGTGAAAAAAATGAAACTGTAGCTTATGGCTACAGCAAGTAATACTCCTCCGATAATCCACACCTTGGGTGAGGTATTCGAGAGCAACGTTTTTGTTTGTGTGATCAGGCTCTGTCTTTTCACTGTTACTATTTTACCATAAACGGAATAGTCACTATATTTAGGGAAATTAAAAGACCACCCTATTCGGATGGCCCTCTAAAGACAAAACCCATCCTATTCGGATGGGTTATTGTATAATTCGGCACCGTGCTAGTTTCCCACTTGTGGCAGTATAATCGCCGCTAACGAGCTTAACTTCTGTGTTCGGAATGGGAACAGGTGTTTCCTCGTCGCCATGGGCACCGAAGTAAGGTTTCGATACGCTTCGCCCTGCTATATAAAAATCAGCGGGCGGTGGGTAAAACCGAAGCCTTACTTCGATGCCAATTGGTGCTACCAACTGAAGGATTAACTCCTCCACTTGATACAACTAATTGTATCGATGCATGCTGTAAGAACGCTTAAAAGTTGACGTTCTTGATGAAAAGTCGCAACATTTCCGTATGAAATGCGGTGATTTTCACCAATTACTCGTTAAGTCTACCTAATCTTCTCTAGTCAACCGGATCTTGCGTATAAATACACAAAACAGAGTTAACTTTGAAGATAAGGACATAAAAAGGCAATGGGACTATTAGTATGCTTCAGCTACATGCATTACTGCACTTCTACCTTGCACCTATCAAACAGATAATCTTTCTGTGTCCTCATAGGGAAATCTAATCTTGTGGTCAGTTTCGCGCTTAATATGCTTTCAGCGCTTATCTAGAACCGAACATAGCTACTCGACAATGCGGCAGGTGGCCACAATCGATACACCAGAGGTTCGTTCACCCCGGTCCTCTCGTACTAGGGGCAAATCCACTCAAATTTCCTGACGTCCGTACCGGATATAAACCGAACTGTCTCACGACGTTCTGAACCCAGCTCGCGTACCACTTTAATCGGCGAACAGCCGAACCCTTGGAAGGTGCTCCCCCTCCAGGATGTGATGAGCCGACATCGAGGTGCCAAACAGCGCCGTCTATGTGAACTATTGGGCGCTATAAGCCTGTTATCCCCAGGGTAACTTTTATCCGTGTTCGCTGTCATTCCCACATATATGTACAAAATTGTACGTACAGCGGTTCACTTGCTCCGACTTTCGTCTCTGCTTGGAATGTACTCCTCACAGTCAAGCTGGCTTTTGCGCATACACTATCACAACGATTTCCATCCGTTGCTAGCCAACCTTTGAACGCCTCCGCTACTCTTTAGGAGGCAACCGCCCCAGTTAAACTACCCATCATACACTGTTCCCATACCGGATAACGGCACAGGTTAGATTAAAACCTTGGCAAGGGTGGTATTTCACATTTCGACTCCACAAACACTAGCGTGTCTGCTTCAACGTCTCCCACCTATTCTACACGGGCCAAAACTCGAATCAATGTAAAACTGTAGTAAAGCTCCATGGGGTCTTCTCGTCCTGGTACGGACAGACGGCATCTTTACCGCCAATGCACTTTCACCGAGTCCTTCGCTGAGACAGTGCCCACATGATTACTCCATTCGTGCGGGTCAGAACTTACCTGACAAGGAATTTCGCTACCTTAGGACGGTTATAGTTACCGCCGCCGTTCACTGGGGCTTCAGTTCGGACCGTGAAGCCTTCACCTTAACCTTCCAGCACCGGGCAGGAGTCAGCCCCTATACATCCACTTTCGTGTTAGCAGAGACCTGTGTTTTTGATAAACAGTTCCGTGGGCTCTTTTGCTGCGGCCCCCTCATCATTAAAGACGAAGAAACTCCGCGTACAAAAGAACATTATTTTTGCATATAAAATATGCGAATCATTTTGCTCTATCTCAGTAAAAAATTGTGGTTCATAAAAAAGGATTTATCACTCATGTTGTTTCTGTTCATAAAGATCAGAAACGAGCGTACTCACTAACAACTATGGCTGCTTTTTAAACACCATAGTTGCGTTTTTTAACCACCTTTGCTGAGTGTACGCGGCAATTCCTCTTCAATGAAGAGGGGGCAGACCTTATCCCGAAGTTACGGTCGCTGTATTGCCGAGTTCCTTAGCGAAGGTTCTCTCGTAAGCCTGAGTCTACTCGACTCGAGCACCTGTGTTGGTTTGCGGTACGGGCGGATATAATCACGCGTACACCTGCTTTTCCAGCCAGCGCTTTCACCAGAATCGTTAATCCGAAGATCAACTTTCACTCCCATCGGGTTCCCCCTAGGTTGGACGGATACATACCATGAATCCGCTCTGACTATTTCGCCGTGAACAGTGTACAAATTATAACCGGTTCAGGAATATTAACCTGATGTCCATCGCCTACGCTATGCGCCTCGGCTTAGGCCCGACTAACCCTGAGATGATTACCATGGCTCAGGAAACCTTGCTCTTACGGCCGACATGATTCTCACATGTCTTATGGTTACTCATTCCAGCATTCTCACTTCCTAACGCTCCACCAGACTTTACAGTCTGACTTCACTGCAGATAGGAACGCTCCTCTACCACGTATGCAACCCGCAGGTTACACACATCCATGTCTTCGGTAATATACTTTAGCCCCGTTACATTTTCCACGCAAGATCTCTTGACTAGTGAGCTGTTACGCACTCTTTAAATGAATGGCTGCTTCTAAGCCAACATCCTAGCTGTTTAAGAAATCTCACCTTGTTTCCCACTGAGTATATATTTAGGGACCTTAGACGATGGTCTGGGCTGTTTCCCTTTCGAGCGCCGAGCTTAGCCCCGACGTTCTAACTGCCAATGTACCACCAACGGTATTCGTAGTTTGTTAAGGGTGGGTAGGATTGCTCCCCCCAGTCCTTTACAGAGCTCTACCCCCGTTGGCTAATTAATTGACGCTAGCCCTAAAGCTATTTCGAGGAGAACCAGCTATCTCCGAGTTCGATTGGCATTTCACCTCTAACCACAAGTCATCCGAGCACTTTGCTGCGTACGACGGTTCGGTCCTTCACTACCTATTACAGTAGCTTCAACCTGCTCATGGTTAGGTCACCCGGTTTCGGGTCTAATCCCTTAGACTAATTTCGCCCTATTCAGGCTCGCTTTCACTGTGGCTCCGTCACTTGACTTAACCTTGCCTAAGAAATTAACTCGCTGGATCGTTCTACAAAAAGCACGCCGTCACCCCTTGCGAGGCTCCGACTCCTTGTAGGCACAAAATTTCAGGATCTATTTCACTCCCCTCCCGGGGTTCTTTTCACCTTTCCATCACTGTACTAGTTCACTATCGATCGTATATCATATTTAGCCTTGGGTGGTGGTCCATCCAGATTCAGACAGGGTTTCTCGTGCCCCGCCCTACTCGATAAAACACGTATAAAGTCAGCTCGGTTTTCGCATACGCGTCTTTCACGCTCTTTGGATAGTCATTCAAACTATTCTGCTAACCAAGCAATATTTCTTACTTTATCCAGACGATGATAGTCGCTGGTCGCAAACTAGATCACTCAATTGCTTGAGTACTCTAGCTTGGTCTCGTGTAATATCACAACCCCTCATAAACATTCGCCTATCAGCTTATTCATTCCGAAGAATGAAAGAATATAAGGTTTGGGCTCTAACGGTTTCGCTCGCCACTACTCCCGCCATCATTATTTATTTTCTTTTCCTCAACCTACTAAGATGTTTCAGTTCAGTTGGTTCCCTTCAACTACCCTATTTTATTCAGGTAGAGATAACACGACATAACTCGTGCTGGGTTTCCCCATTCGGAAATCTCCGGATAATAGCTTGTTGACAGCTACCCGAAGCTTATCGCAGTCTTCCACGTCCTTCATCGGTGATATACGTCTAGGCATCCATTTTGTGCCCTTGAGTACCTTTTTATGCATTGACTTAACGAGTAATTGGTAATAACCAAGTTACATCGTTGCCGTCAACTTTAAAAAAAATTTTCTTACATCATTTGAATTGTTAACGTCCCGTGGCTCAAATCTCTTGAGAGCACATTTCCAAACACCGTAGTGTGTGTCGTCTGCGCTCAAGACAGCTTTTCGATAATATCACTTGGGAAAGGTTTGTTCAAGTGTTTTTTCGAACTTTGTTTCAAATTTTTTTGGCGCCCTGGACCTCGCATTTGTCCTCGCCTAGTTTTAACCGTTGCTAAATACAATATCGGTTGTTGCCAGCGGTACCTCGCCGTACTTGGCCTAATGAATTTAACTATACTCCAAATAAACGTCTTTTGCAAGGGTTTTACGGGGTTATTTTTAGAAATAGCCTGCCCTAGGACTGCCCGCCCCTATAACTGCTATACTTGTATGTATGGCACAGACCCCACAAGACCCAACCACCCCGCAGTCAAATAAGACGCGTATTATTGTACTTTCCCTTATCGTTTTGATGATAGCAGCCTTTCTTTTCGGCGCCGGATCATTACTTTCTGCCGGCCTCTTTCTTATGAAAGGGGTTACCCCAATGGCTGGATCAGAACTGATACGAGCACTACTCTTCTTTGCGGTAGCTTACCTTATTAATGTACTTACCGCGTTTGCTTTCTCGAAGCGCTGGAGTTGGCGCGGACTTCAGTTCGTATTTGAGAAGCCATCGAAAGTCACCTCTAAGACTTCTAAAAAGTAGCCTGTCGGCTACTTTTTAAATCCTATCCCTTTAATAAGCCCCTTTGGCATAGCTTTCATTGCCGAGGGCCGGTCGGGTCGAAGCATGTCGGCCCATGGGTTCTTTCTACCGGTTATAGTATCGGTCAATACAAGTGCCGCTACGGTCGCGTTGGTCATCCCCCATTTTCGGAAAGCGGCTGCAGTGTAAAGGTGTTTTGAATTGTTATATAGCTTTCCAATTAAAGGCAATCCGTCGTATGCAGTAAAATCCCAGGTTGACCATCGGTAGGTGATCTTTTCTAAACCGACACTCCCCGCGACTGCCTCGAGCTTTTTATAGCGCCTACCCTGCGATGTGTTCATGCCAACAAAGTGCCCATAGCCACCCACTAGCATCCAAGGCTGTCCATCAACTTCAGTTGGAAGTATCGAATGTGTTGGCTTACCCGTATTGATGTACATGCCCGCGGCAGCCGTAGACTGCTCGACTTTCCCCGCAATAATATACGAACGAGTGGGATACGCAAGAAGCCCGTAATAAATGTGATCTTTTACGGCCGCCGGAATGTTCGTCGCGAAGACGATATCGGTAGCAGTTACCTTTCCCCCGCGCACCAAGAAGGTCGCCGGAGCTCCATCCTTAAAATGAAATGCCTTAGTCTGTTCAAACACGTATGATCCGCCGCCGTCAACAGCTGCCGCAAGCCCCTGCAAGTACCGTAGCACGTGGAACACGCCTTGTTTCTTAAAGCGCACAGCACCCTCTACGGCAAACGGTAGCGGTGTCTTTTTTGTGAACGAAGCCGGGAGCCCAAGTTTTTTCGCGAGTGCTGCCTCTTGCTTAAGCTTATTCACTTCGTCGGCTTTCTGGGTGTAGACATAATTGTCTTCACGTCGCCAGTCACATTCAATACGCTCGTTTTTAATAATTGTTTCGATAGTTTCGATGGCCTGTTGATTTGCCTCGCCATACAACCGAGCGGTCGTTTCATCGAAGTTTTTGAAAAGTTCACTGTACACCAAACCGTGCTGTGAAGTAACCTTAGCAGTAGTAAAGCCGGTCACCCCCTCACCAATAGTATGTTTTTCAAATACGGCAACATTTTTACCGGCTTTTTTAAGAAGATACGCCAGGGTGAGCCCTGCGATGCCGCCGCCAATAATAGCGACATCAATGGAAAAGTCCTGCTCAAGACGAGGGTACTGCCGCTTTGTCGCGCCAGTGGTTTCACTCCAGAGTGATATGCCCTTGGATGGATACCATGCCATACCCTTAGTATACGCCGAGCAGACACTGAATAAAAATCGATACCGTAAAGGCAAACAAAAAAGGCCTTCTGCATAAAGTTTTTGGTGGGCGATGAGGGACTTGAACCTCCGACCTCGTCATTATCAGTGACGCGCTCTAACCAGCTGAGCTAATCGCCCATAATACTTTATTGCAGAAGACCTTTGATGTTAATAAGTTCTGGTGGAGTGACTCTGACTTTCGCCAGATTCACCCCATGCGATTCAAACGTGGTGGAGCGTCGGGGACTCGAACCCCGGACCCCCTGCTTGCAAAGCAGGTGCTCTAGCCAACTGAGCTAACGCCCCATATTCGTCGCAGAACTCTAAATATTCTACCGTAAACCGACACTTTTCGCAAGATGTAACTTGCGATTTATATTGTGCGGCCACCGTCGGACCATATGCCCCAACCTCTTGTGGTGCGTTGTGGGTCGATATTTGGAAGATCTCTCTCGTGCTGCGGCAACATTGCACCACTAGGAACTAACCGTATTATTTTGTAATCGGCGCCGTTAGCCGACCAGATATATGCATAGTATCCAGAATTTCCGTCATCTGGAATTCGTGGTGGATTTGGTAAAAATTCGCTCAATCCAGGGATGTTAATTGATGGCCCGGTGACGTTTGCGCCCGTTGCCCCTGAGTACGGATAATGCCCGTGTTTTGCATGATACATAAGTATCGCCTTGTTCATGGCGCTAATGTCGCTCTGCATTACCGATAGGCGCGATTGTTGTGTGATGCCGTTATACGAAACAATCGTAATCGCGGCTAAGATAGCAATGACTACCACTACTATAAGTAGCTCGACGATGGTAAACCCTTTTTGTTTTAATTCCCACTTCATATTGCTTGTAGTATAGCAAAAACCAGCACCTCACCCAAAACTTCCCCGCACTATGGTTAAATAGAACTATGCATTATGTTGTTTTAGGCGGCGGAATTTCGCCCGAAAAAGAAGTATCGCACCGATCAGCTCACGCTGTGCAGCAGGCACTCGAAGCGCTTAATCACACCGTTGAATACCTTGACCCTGCCGTGGCCTCTGTTGATGAAATTACGGCAATAGCTCAAGAATCTGATGGAGTCTTTCCTATTCTCCATGGAATCGGCGGCGAGGACGGCACGATTCAGACGATACTCGAAGACGCAGCAATCCCCTACTTTGGCCCGGACCCTGCGGCGTGCCACACCACCTTCAATAAGGTCGATTTTAAACGACTCCTCGAAGAGAATGGCCTCCCTACCCCCGAGTGGAATACTGTTACGGCCGAGACCCTTGCTGCGGAGCCACTTACAAACGCGCCATTTGTCATAAAGCCTATTACTGGCGGTTCAAGCATCGACACCTTTATTGTACGCTCGCTGCCTTTCGACCCCGAACCTCTTCTTGAGGCGCTTGGTCGCTATGAAACGATGCTTATCGAGACACTAGTTGAAGGGAGCGAAATTACGATAGGAATACTCGAAAACGAGGCGCTTCCGGTTGTAGAAATTATTCCACCCCAAGACAAAGAGTTCGACTATGAAAATAAGTACAACGGTACAACCCGTGAGCTCTGTCCTCCTGAAAACATTAGCGACAGCCTGCAGCAAGAGGCTCAAGCCCTAGCCATCGCTGCGCATACCGTTACAGGCGGCCGACACCTTTCACGAACCGACATACTCATCAACACGCAGGGGCAACTATTTATTATCGATACAAACACCATTCCAGGACTCACTTCGCAGAGCCTCTACCCTAAAGCAGCTGCAGAAGCCGGCTATAGCTGGGAGCAGCTTGTAGAGCGATTTATCGAACTCCTCGCTTAAGGGGTGGTATACTGAAGCATATAAGTACTGGGTGGAGGAGAAAATCATGGAACATATCCAGGAGCACACTACCCCTTTAACACTCGATGAGCGCATCACGACAGCTACCGACGCTGCCTTTAGCCTTATCGAAGCCCAGGGCGATAATTACTTTGCATCGCGTGATAGAATTGGTTATTTCGACGGCGAGAGCGGAGAGGCCCACTACACTATCGAGGAAGAGAGTCAGCTTCGCGTGCACCTTGAGTTTGGTGTCGGCTATGGGAATGGCTTCAGCTCCTCTGCAACTATTGAGGTTTCATCGAAAGATACCGACCCTGTCACTCTTGGGTCGTTCCATGAATGGCCCGCAAAGAATACTCAGCTCGCACGGCTGAACGAAACCCGACTTACCGACCCACGAGAAATTGAGCAGACCGTGTCCTATGTGGAATTTGTTATGGACATTGTTCAGGCAGATATAGCAAAGCGGGCGCTACAAACTACTCGCCAACGTCGAAACGAGCATGGAAAAAGCCTTAAAGACCTCCGGGCCTTCACGAAAGAATCCGAGCTAGAAGTCGACGAAGATGTATACTTTCGTTACTCCGACTAGTGAAATAGGCAATACTTTGCCAAACAAAAAAACCTCCGATTACTCGGAGGTTTTCTTTTTAACAACTTAGTAGTGCAAACAGGTTATCATCGTCAGTCGTATACTGAGATTTTTTTGAACTTAGTCTTGTTCACAGAATAAATTCTGGAACGACTTCGGTAAGTAAGCTCAGCTCACCGAAAAGACCGACCTAGCTTCACCACTGGATTACTCGCAGTGATGGCATAACTCTCCCTAGAAAGGAGGTAATCCATCCGCACCTTCCGGTACGGATACCTTGTTACGACTTAACCCCAATCATGCCCCCCACCTTAGGCCGACGAATCGGACTTCGGGTGTTGGTCACTTTCATGGTTTGACGGGCGGTGTGTACAAGACCCGGGAACGTATTCACCGCAGCTTGCTGATCTGCGATTACTAGCGATTCCGACTTCATAGAGGCGAGTTTCAGCCTCTTATCCGAACTGGGACCAACTTTGATGCGATTTGCTTCACCTCGCGGCTTCGCTGCGCATTGTATTGGCCATTGTATTGCGTTTCTAGCCCAGGATGTAAGGGAAATACTGACCTGACATCATCCCCTCCTTCCTCCCCGTTGCCGGGGCAGTCTGATTAGAAAAATTCAACTAATCACAAGGGTTGCGCTCGTTGATGGACTTAACCAAACATCTCACGACACGAGCTGACGACGGCCATGCATCACCTGTCACCAAGTTCAATAAAGCACTCTCGCCTTTCGGCAAAATTCTTGGGATGTCAAACCCTGGTAAGGTTCTCCGTTTATCATCGAATTAAAGAACACAATCCACCGCTTGTGCGGGTCCCCGTCAATTCCTTTATGTTTTAGTCTTGCGACCGTACTCCACAGGCGGGATACTTAACGCGTTAGCTTCGCTACTGGAGGGGTCGATACCTCCAACAGCTAGTATCCATCGTTTACGGCGTGGACTACCGGGGTATCTAATCCCGTTCGCTCCCCACGCTTTCGTGCCTCAGTGTCAGAAATGGTCCAGTAACCTGCCTACGCCATTGGTGTTCCTTCTTATATCTACGGATTTCACTCCTACACAAGAAATTCCAGTTACCTCTACCATTCTCGAGTTTGCCAGTTTGAATAATAATCTATACGGTTGAGCCGCTAGCTTTCACTACTCACTTAACAAACCACCTACGCAACTCTTTACGCCCAGTCACTCCGGATAATGCTTGCACCCTACGTATGACCGCGGCTGCTGGCACGTAGTTAGCCGGTGCTTATTCATAAGTTACCGTCATATTCTTCACTTATAAAAGCAGTTTACAACCCTAAGGCCTTCATCCTGCACGCGGCGTTGCTCCATCAGGCTTTCGCCCATTGTGGAAGATTCCTCACTGCTGCCTCCCGTAGGAGTCTGGGCCGTGTCTCAGTCCCAGTCTGGCTGATCATCCTCTCAGACCAGCTATAGATCGTAGGCTTGGTGAGCCATTACCTCACCAACTACCTAATCTAACGCGGGCCGCTCCCAAAGCGGATAAATCCTTTAATCCGAAGATCATATGCGGCATTAGCTACCCTTTCGGGCAGTTATTCCTCACTTTGGGGCACGTTCCCACGCGTTACTCAGCCGTCCGCCGCTCGTCAGCATCTAGTAAACTAGACCTGTTACCGCTCGACTTGCATGTGTTAGGCACGCCGCCAGCATTCATCCTGAGCCAGGATCAAACTCTCCATAAAAATGTGATGTTCTACATCACAAAGACTCAATATACATAATTAACTGACGATGATATCTTCTATCTAATAAAAGATAGAAAATAAATTTGTTTGCACTACTAAATTGTCAAAGTTTTTTGCTTTAGGCGCTACCGCTATTTTCGTAGGGGCGCCGGAACGTCTTTATTTCAAACTCCACGTTTGAGTGCCGACTTTGTAGATAAGTAACTTGGTGGTTAGACTTACCTTGTCGACCAGACTTTTCCAATTGTACGTCAAAATTCCCCCTAGGTCAACACCTTATTCGAAGAAAGTTTTACTTTTTTTCGAAAACGCGTTTTTGACGCTATGCGCCAAGCGCCATAACGACGCCAAACCCAACTACTACACCAAGGATTGCACCGACGATCACCTCTGCTGGAGTGTGCCCCATGGCGACACGAGGGAGACCTATTGTACTCTTTTGCTCTTTTATAAGTGCGATCAGTGCGACACCCTGTTCACCAGAGGAGCGACGGACCTTTACGGCGTCGTACAGAACAACCAGTGCAACGGCGCTGGCGAGGCCAAAGAGCCCCGATCCAACACCGTCAACAAGAAGGACGGTCGTCCACACAGCCATAATAGTAGTACTGTGTGAGCTTGGCATCCCGCCTGACACAAACATATTAGCTCGAATGCCTCTATGTTGGTGCTGCATAACGGCAATCACTGCCTTAATGAGCTGGCTGATAACAAAACCAGCGAGTACTGCGACAATGTACGGCGAGAATACCTCACTCATAGTTCCCTACCCTTCTTTGGTTGCTTCTGGCTCTTCTGGAGCCTCTTCTTCTGGCTGCTTTGGCACAAATCCGAATGATGAAACAGTATCATCGTCGTTCATACGCATAATGCGGACACCTTGGGTGGTACGGCCCAATGTTGGGATATCTTTGAGGCCTACGCGGATTGCCTGCCCCTTGCTTGAAATAAGCAGGATTTCTTCAGTGTCCTCAATAAGTGAACGTACAGCAACGATTGGACCGGTTTTAGCGGTAACAATAGCCGCCTTAATACCTACACCGCCACGCTTGTGTGCCGGGAAGAGGCTAGCCTTGGTAATTTTACCGTAGCCGTTCTTACTAATGACAAGGAGCTGTCCGTTGTCTTCAGTAACGATATCCATACCAACAACGCTGTCGTTTGGACGAAGGCGTACACCGCGTACACCGCGAGCTGCACGACCCATTGGGCGAGCATCGGTTTCGTTGAAGCGAATCGCCTGGCCGGCAGATGTTGAGATAATAACATCATCCTTACCAGAAGTGCGCTTAATCCAACGAAGTTCATCACCGTCATCAAGCTTAATAGCTATGAGGCCATTCGTACGAATGTTTGCATAGTCTTTAAGTGGTGTCTTCTTAATAGTACCCTTAGTGGTTGCCATAAAGAGGTAGCCATCATCGCCAGCGTCTTTTTCGTGCTTAATGATTGAAGTAATTTTCTCTTCTGGCTGCAATGAGAGAAGGTTTACCGCAGCAACACCTTTGGCCGCAAGACTTGCCGCTGGGACTTCGTAGGCCTTAAGGCGGAAGATGCGACCCTTATTCGTGAAGAATAAGAGCCAGTCGTGTGTGTTGGCCGGAACGAGTTGGTCAATGACATCCTCTTCTTTGGTCGACATACCACGCTTTCCCTTACCACCACGGTTTTGACGGCGATATTCGGTAATAAGTGTACGCTTAATGTAGTTCTCTGTTGTAAGAAGAACTACACTTTCCTCTTCAGGAATAAGCTCTTCGTCGCTAAACTTACCAAGCTCGTGGTTGATCATCTGTGATCGACGTTCGTCACCGTAGCGCTCTTTCATTTCAAGCAGTTCGTGCTTGATGATGGCAAGGATTTCGTTTTCGTCGGCCAAGATTTCTTCAAATCGCTTAATTGCTTTCAAAAGTTCGTTCAATTCGTTCTCGATAGCTTCACGCTCAAGGCCGGTAAGGCGACGAAGTTGCATCGCAAGAATCGCCTGCGCCTGAATTTCGCTCAGTTTAAATGATTCAATCAAGTTCTTTTGGGCAATCTCAGAAGTTTTACTGGCACGAATAATACGGATTACTTCGTCGATGTGATCAAGGGCAATTTTGTAGCCTTCGAGAATGTGCGCACGTTCACGTGCCTTACGGAGTTCGAACTCAGTACGGCGACGTACTACCTTTTGACGGTGCTTAATGAACTCGCTGAGCATTTCGTGCAACCCAAGAGTTCGCGGCTGAATACCATCGATCAGTGCGAGCATGTTGTAATTAAAACTACTTTGTAATGCTGTCATCTTATAAAGCTGGTTTAGGAGCTTCTTTGGATACGCGTCTTTTTTGAGTTCTACAACGATACGAACCTTACCACGCGCACTTTCGTCGCGCAGGTCACTAATACCGTTAATCTTCTTGTCTTTAACGAGTTCAGCAATCTTTTCAATAAGTGTTGCTTTATTTACACCATATGGTACCTCTGTTACAACGATCTGGTGACGACCCTTTTTGGTCTCAACGATGTCAGCAACAGCGCGCATCATGACGCTTCCGCGACCGGTTTGGTACGCTTGCTTCATTGGTGAACCACCATATACTACTGCGCCTGTTGGGAAGTCTGGACCCTTGACGTGTTTTAAGAGGTCTTCGAGGGTTGCCTGTTCGTTGTCGATGAGTTCGATAGAGGCATCAACAAGCTCACCTAGGTTGTGTGGCGGAATATTTGTTGCCATACCCACGGCAATACCAATTTGCCCGTTGAGCAGTAGGTTTGGTACCTTTGCCGGAAGTACAACTGGCTCTTGGCGTGAACCATCGTAGTTGTCGCGGAAATCAACGGTTTCTTTTTCAATATCGGCCAACATTTCGTCAGCGATCTTTTGCATACGCGCCTCGGTGTAACGCATAGCTGCTGCCGGGTCGCCGTCCATTGACCCAAAGTTACCCTGACCATCGATCATTGGGTAACGAAGTGACCATGGCTGCGCTAAACGAACCATTGAGTCGTAAATCGCGCTGTCACCGTGAGGGTGGTACTTACCCATCACGTCACCAACAATCAAGGCGCTCTTTACGAACTTGCTGCCCGAACGGTTACCGTTTTGACTCATTGAGTACAAGATACGGCGGTGTACTGGCTTTAAACCATCGCGCACGTCTGGAAGCGCACGGTCGATGATAACGCTCATTGAGTAACGGAAGAAGCTGTCTTCCATCACCTTTTCAAGAGTGCGACGCTCGAGACCTGGTGTCTCGACAATAACGTCACCTTCGATTGGCGTCTCGTTTTCTAGTGGTGTGTCGTTTTGTGGAATAGTGTTTTCGTCCATAATTTTCGTCCTAAATATCCAATTCTTCTAAGTCTGCGTCTTTTGCACGGGCCTGGATGAAGTTTTTACGAAGACTTACTTCGTCACCCATAAGCTTGGTAAAGATTGCGTCGGCTTTTTCGGCATCTTCAACGCGAACCTGAATAAGTACGCGGTTCTCTGGGTTCATAGTAGTGTCCCATAGTTGATCGGCGTCCATTTCACCAAGTCCCTTAAAGCGAGAGATGGTAACACCTGCCTGCTTTGCACGGTCGTCTTCGTTATTAATAACAGTGCCGCGCTCTTCTTTACCTGCAATGATTTCGTCCAAAATACGGTCACGTTCTTCTTCGTCGTACGCGTACTGCTTCTTTTGACCACGATTCACACTATAGAGTGGTGGTTTCGCAAGATATATATAGCCACCTTCAACGATTTCGCGCATGTAGCGGAAGAAGAAGGTCAAAAGGAGCGTTGAAATGTGACTACCGTCGACATCGGCATCGGTCATGATGATAATTTTGTGGTAACGAAGTCCGTTTACGTCGAAGGCGTCGCCAATCCCCACACCAAAGGCTTGGATCATGGCCACGATTTCTTTGTTTGCAAACATTTTATCAAGACGTGCACGTTCGGTGTTAAGTACCTTACCGCGAAGTGGCAAGATTGCCTGTGTCTTATTGTCGCGGCCCTCTTTAGCTGAACCAGCTGCCGAGTTACCCTCTACGATGTAGATTTCAGAATCTGATGGGCTCTTGCTTGAACAGTCCCAGAGCTTTCCAGGAAGGCCCATGCCGTCGAGTGCACCCTTACGAAGTACGTTGTCGCGAGCTGCACGAGCAGCCTTACGAGCGCGAGCGGCAAGAAGTGCCTTGCCAACGATCTTCTTTGCAACTTCAGGGTTTTCTTCAAGGTAGTATGCAAAGTATTCGTTCATCACTTGTTCAACGTAGCGACGAACCTCTGGGTTACCGAGCTTGTTCTTTGTTTGACCTTCGAATTGAGGGTCAGGAAGCTTCACAAGAATAATAGCCGTAAGACCTTCACGAATATCGTCGCCGGTAAGGTTGTCATCTTTTTCTTTTAGAAGACTATTCTTACGTGCGTAGTCGTTAATAACGCGAGTCATTGCTGCACGGAACCCAATGAGGTGCGTACCGCCGTCTGGTGTAAGGACGTTGTTAGCGAATGGCTTTACCATTTCAACAAAGGTATCGTTGTACTGTATGGCGATTTCAACCATTGAGTCTTCAACTTGTCGTTCAACGTAAAATACGTTGTCGCTGACGACCTCTTTACCAATATTGAGGTGCTTTACGTAGCTTTGGATACCACCTTCGAAGTAGAAGGCTGCGCGTTCGCTCGTGCGATTGTCGACAACAGAAAGATAAATACCTTTTGTAAGGTAGGCTTGGTGACGAATGTAGTCGACGACCCACTTGTAGTCGAACGTCACGGTTTCTTTGAAGATAGTGTCGTCTGGGTAGAACGTAATAGTAGTACCAGTTGGGCGGTCGGTTGCACCGACTTTTTTGAATGGTACCTTTACACCACCGCGTTCGAATTCGATGCGGTAGAGCTGCCCTTTTTGAACAACTTCGGCGATCATAAGCGTAGAAAGTGCGTTTACAACACTTGAACCCACACCGTGAAGACCAGAAGATACTTTGTAACCGCCACCGCCGAACTTACCACCGGCGTGCAGTACCGTAAGAACGGTTTCAAGGGTTGAAAGGCCAGTTTTCGGGTGCTTGTCGATTGGAATACCACGACCGTTGTCGCTAATAGTAATACCGCCGTCTTCAAGAATAACGACTTCTACTTTTGAGGCGAAGCCAGCGATTGCTTCGTCGATTGAGTTGTCGGCGATTTCTTTAATAAGGTGGTGTACACCGTCGTAGCCTGTGCTACCGATGTACATTCCAGGACGCTTACGAACAGGTTCAAGCCCTTCAAGGACCTGGATCTGAGAACCGTCATATGTGTTGTCTGTTTTTTGAGCCATTTCTAACTTTATCTCCCCTATTTCTGAATAATTGCACAGCCCATAGTACTAGCTATTGGGACTGCTTTCGCGGCTGCCCACCGGCCGTTTATCTGATGATATTATAGCATAGTCGCCAAAATGCAACCAACACCCCTTTTCATTTGGCATGTTGAACAAATTATTTCCACCTATTTCGCTTGCATTGAACATATTTCTTATGCTAATCTTCTATCAGAGGTTATTACAAAAAAATAAAATAATACATATATATGTTTAAAAAGATTGTCTCACAACTCTCATTTAGCCCCGCGCTTGTTGGGCAGCTCGGCTTTTACGCAAAGCGTCTTCGCAAAGAGCAAGCAACACGTCGCCTTGGGCTCGTGTTTGTCGCACTTGCACTCGTCGTGCAAAGTCTTGTGGTATTCCAGGCACCAGAGCCTGCGAATGCCGCCAGTAACAACGACATGGTTGTCGGTGGCCTAGGTCTTGGCTCTAACCGCAGCCTTAATAAGTTCTTAGCACCCTACGACCGCAACGAACGCCACCTTAAAGACATCATGAATTACTTTGGTATTACGCGTGCCGAAATTACCGCAACAAAGTTCCAGCAAATCACCGTCGGAACTAAAAAGGGCTATGGCTACGAAAACCGTGCCGGTTCTAAAACCATTCCTATTACCGACTCGAGCTTTAAAACCGTTACTACTATGTACGGTCGACCCCTCACCATTTGGGGTAATAGCCCAGACAGCAAGATGTGGGCATATGTAGGCCACTCAAGTAAAACTGGTTGGTTTGCTATTCTCCAGTACTGCGGCAACCTTATTACTAACGACTACCCAGTAGCACCAACCCCGCCACCACCACCAGCAAAAATCGAAACTGCAAAGTCTGCACTTAACGTCACCAAAAATATCGACGCCACAAAAACAACAGCAGCAGTCAACAACAAGGTTACCTATACCGTAAGCGCTAAAAACACCGGCGGTACTGCAAAAACTGTCGATATGAGCGACAACCTTACCGATGTACTTAAGTATGCCAAGCTCACCGACAACGGTGGAGGTACCTTTAATACAGCAACAAAAGTACTATCGTGGCCTTCAGTTAACCTCGGCCCAGGTGCTGCGGTAACCCATAAATATACCGTACAAATGAATAGCTCGCTTATTTCAACGACTACCGACTGTTCTATGCGCAACCACTACACCGATAAAATTGTCACGATTCCGGTAGGCTGTACAACACCACCGGCAAAGGTAGAGACCAGCAAAACAGTGAGCAACATCTCACAGGGGAACGTCGACGCGACATCGGTAACCGCTAAAACAAATGATCGCATCACCTTTACACTTACCGCTTCAAATACTGGTGGTACACCAATCGCCTTCTTGTTCGAAGACCACATTGGCGACGCCAGCGAGTACGCGAAGGTTATCGACAACGGTGGCGCACGATACGACGATTCATTCAGGAGCCTTAAGTGGCCAGAAGTCACCTTGAACCCAGGCGAAACACAAGTGCGCTCGTTCTCTATGCAAATTCTTTCAGAAATCCCGCCAACACCAACCGGTGTAAGCGACCCAAGCTCATACGACTGTAAGATTGAAAACGGATTCTATACATCTTCAGTCATCTTCCCTGTCGAATGTCCGACGCCTAAGGAAGTTATCGAACAAGTCGTGCCAGAACTTCCGCAAACCGGGCCACGCGAAAACATGATCTTCGCCGGCATCGTCCTTGCCATCGTTGTCTTCTTCTACGCTCGCTCTCGACAACTTGGAACAGAAGTCCGACTAATCCGTCGTGATGTAAATGGAGGAACTATCTAATGGGTGCAGAAGAACTACACGGCAAAGAGATTGCCCCAACACCTGAAAACAAAGCCGAGATGAGCCCTGAGCAACTCGAAAGCTACCTTAAAGCCGAAGCATCGGTAGAGCGTTCAGCTGAACGCTCTAATATAGAGAACGCCGAGCAGTCTGAAGCAAAGGCTCGCCATGAAGCTTTAAAAGAGGCTGTAAGCGTTGAACGCGGCAGCGCCGAAAAGAAGGGCAAAGAGGCTTCACAGTCCCCTGCCAAGCGTCGTCATGGCGTTGTAAGCAAGAAAGAACGCGACAGCAGCTACAAAAAGCACATGAAACAAGTGCAGGCTGAATTAAAACCTGCTTCACGCACCTTTAGTAAGGTGATCCACAACCCTGTCATTGAAAAGACAAGCGAAGTCCTTGGCAGCACAGTTGCTCGTCCGAATGCAATTTTAGCCGGTGCGCTCGTTGCCTTTTTCCTCGTACTTGCCGTTTACCTTGTAGCAAAGCACTACGGCTATGTCCTCTCAGGCTTTGAAACAATCGGCGCATTCATCGTAGGTTGGATCCTTGGTATTCTCTACGACTTTTTCAAGGTCATGATTACCGGTAAAAAAGCTTAGTACTCCTTGCTCTAAAAAATAACGACCATTCGTGGGTCGTTATTTTATTTGTCGCGCTACTGATCTGTTACTATCGAAGCTTAATCGATACACCATCGTCATCGCTGCCAGAACGGATGTGGAGCTTCTCGGGCTCAGCTGGTGCTGGTGGCGGTGTTGGCTGTTGAGCTGGTTTTGGTTGGGTTTGCTGTGCAGCTGACTGCTGAGCCGCAGGCTGCTTTGGCGCAGCGGCGGAAGGAGATTGAGTTGGCTGTGGTCGCCCATCGAGCCGTGCGGTTGGACCGAACGCTGGGTTCGATGCAGGAGCAGTAGGTGTCGCAGGTGCTGGACCGGGCTTTTGTTGGGCCATAATTTGCTGACGCTTTGAAAGCCATTCATCAAGGAACGAAGGTGGCTGGGGAGCCGCCTGAGGCGTAGGCGTACCCGCTGACATTCCAGCCTGCGACGGCATACCAGGCTGCCCAGGACCCATAGTACCCGCAGGTGCCCCTGGATTCATTCCGCCAGGCCCACCGGCGCGGAAGGCCGCCATGCGCTGTTCCTGAGCCTTTTTTAGTGCCTCAGACTTCTGGCGCTTGATCTCGTCACCGACACTCATGCGCTTAAAGAAGTCTTGCTCCACTTGGGCGCGCGGCTTTCCAAACTTGGTTGCCGAAAGGTTCTTCAGTGCGTCGCGAAGTTGTGGATTTGGCTGACCAAGCGGTGGCAGTAGTGACATGCTAAACGCCGCCGACGGAACATCCTGAACCATTACCGAAGCGATCGTTTGGAAGTTTGGCATACGGGTTAGGTCTTCGACGTCAAAGGTTGGTGTGAACTTCTTGATAAGAATTTCGGCGTCGGTAATACCAATACGGCCGCTAATTACCGTACCGATGTTTCCTAGAATTGCTTCGCGAATCTGGTCGGTCAGCTGCGTCATAAATTGGTTGGCCAAGATAAGACTCAAGCGGTACTTACGAGCCTCTGAAAGAATCGTTGCAAAGCTATCGGTAGCGAAGTTTTGGAACTCGTCTACGTACAAGCTAAAGTCCTGGCGCTGATCTTCTGGCATATCGGCACGACCCATGGCTGCCGCGTTAAACTTCATTACGAAGATCATACCCAAGAGCTGCGAGTTTAGCTCCCCTACTCGGCCCTTTGAAAGGTTCACTAGTAGGATTTTTTTGTTGTCCATAATTTCGCGTAGGTTAAAGCCGCTTTTCGTTTGGCCGATGATATTACGCATCATGTCGTTTGCCAAGAAGGCACCGAACTTACTGGCGAACCAACCGAGCATCTCACCCTTTGATGATTCGGTCGTTTGTGCCATTTCTTTGTGCCAAAAGTCCAAAACGGTCTGCGTGGTAACGTGTTTGATTTTTTCATCGGCAAACGCCTGGTCAATAAACACCTGTTGGACATCGAGGAATGATGAACCGTTCGGGTCGGCCATTACTGTGAGTGCAGCGTTACGGAACCATGACTCAAAGCGTGGCCCAATGATACCGGTGTGGCCCGGGTCGTAGAGCTTATACAACATAGCGATAGTTTCTTGAATAATAAAGTCGCGCTGGTCTTGGTTTTCAAACTCAAACAAGTTCAAGCCAATTGGCATTTCCATGTCGCCCGGTGCAAAGTAAATTACGTCTTCAACACGCTCTTTTGGCACCATACCGAGTAGCTCTTCGGCTGAGTCACCGTGTGGGTCAATAAAGGCGAAGCCCTTGCCGTCCATCATGTCTTGATACGCAAGGTTTTCAAGCAACTTCGACTTACCCGTACCGGTTTGACCAATGATGTAGGCGTGACGACGGCGATCTTTTGTACCTAGGCGGATTTGTTTCTTTACACCACGGAACTCGTTGTAACCCAGCAAGAAGCCTTCTTCCATAATTTGAGTTGGACCATCGACTTGTTTTGCCGCCTGGCGCTGTACTTGCGAAGTTGGAATTGAATTTTGGTTTGGCAGGTGAAAAATAGTCGCTAATTCGACAGTGTTTAATACGTTCTGGTTAATCTCTTGTGGGAAGAACCGAAACATGTATGCTGTCACAAATTCTTCAATATTCTTCGACACAGCAAAACGGAAGCCGTTATATTGTGCGGAATCAAACATTGAAAAAGCCGACACGACATTATTCATGAGTGCCTGCGAACGAGCCGCCGTGTTAGAAGATGCTACGACGCGAATCAGCGTTTCGTAGCCCGGGTAGCGAGTCTTGTCGTTAATCGCCTCGACTGCCGCTTGCTCAAATGAACTCAGCTGCTTATCTTCAGCTTTCACCTCTTGTGCTTCAGGTGGTTTCCAAAGGGCCTCCATAAGACCGGACATCATCGCCTTCGAACCCGACTTCTTACCCTTATCTTTGCGAATTCCCTCAGACACATCTTGCGCAGCTTTTGCCCAGCCATCTTCAGCGGGACGAATAAGGATCTGAATCCCTACGCCATCTTCGCGACTCGCCCCAGAAAGCGCGTTTAGTAGTGCACGTGTCGCATCGCGTTTTGACTCTTGGTAGGTAGCAATTGGGTAGGCGAAATCTTTTTTGAGCGTAAACTCACCACCAATCGTGGCACTCATACGGCCAGTTGGGCTGAAAATATTTCGCTCACTCACCTCTTCAAGACGGGCCGATGGATATGCCGCCGACACCGCCTGTTGAATAACATCAATTAGTGAAATTGGTACGACTGCATAATAATGTACCAACCCTTCATGGGCGACAATCTCAAATGAAATGTGGCGCTGCCCGTACATACGGCTCTTGAAGCCTTTTGTAGCGGTGCTGGCAATGATGTTATACATGACCTGCGCCTGGCTGAGCACTTCTTCAGTGAGATCACGCTCGTCACGCCCGTTGCCTTCAATGTCAGAACTAATAGGCGGGATATGGATATAGAGTGGCACCATTTTAAGGCCACGCTCGTAGTTTTTAGCCTCGCGGACCACCTTACGATACTGCATAAATGCAAAGACACCCACACCTGCTACTGCAAGTAGGACGATGACTATCGTAATGATGATTCCCAACACGCTCCCTCTTCTCTTATTTCGGCTTTATTGACTGGCGCCGATAACCTTACCGTATCGTTTTTGTAGATAATCTCGCTGTAACTCGTTCACCTTTTGACTTCTAGCGTGCGGATCATCTTTTGTTTGTTCGATGATTTCCTTGGCTTTGTCGACCCACTCTTTTTCAATCAGGTCTTCGTCGGCTGCCACCAGGGGCGTTGCCGTTGCGGCAACTGGTGGAGCTTGCGTCACCGGAGCTGGCTGCGGAGCCACTGGCACTACCGGTGCTGCCATCGCCGCACTCGCAGCTGCGTCGCTTGCTCGGGCGCCCGCCTCGGCAGCTTGCTCGACACGCTGGTGCCCCTGCTCGAATTGAGTATCAATCGGCGGGATGCTTGGCATCGCTTCGGACCCCCCATTTGGTGGCATCGGAAGTTGCTCGGCGCTAGGTGCGTTGGTGCGAGAAATCTCTGGTTGCATACCTGTGATTATAGCACAAGAGAGCGGCTAAAAAGCATGACACTCATGCTTTTTCAAACGAACGCAGTGTAATGTCGCGCCCCTGGCGCGAGATAGCACAAGCACTCGGCGGGAAGCGCTCACTTTTGCGCCTTTTATCGCATTCGCCGGCTAACGTACAAGCACGCCACAACTTCGAAAATAATCACTAGAATCACTTCATATAATCCAATCGATTGTACCGATTGCAAACCAATGAGCATGACAGGTGCAGCCGCCAGAACCGTGCTGTAATAGTAGGCCTTTTTAAAGTCCATGGTTCGGAATGGTTTTTTAAGCGTCATTCCCGTTGAAAGCATGCCCACAAGGCGGTTCATGCCAAACAAAAAAAAGCTTATCACCCCCAGGAAGGTTAGATAAGCAGTAATAAATATCACAAGAAGCCCAAAAGGGCCGGCAGATGCTGGCGATGTAAATGTCAGCATAAGGCTTAGCACGCAGAGGCTTGCTAATGAAAGTGTTGCGATAATTCGTGGTAACATCGCTGTTATTGTAGCATATCGCTTACGATTTAAACGCCCCTTCGTATGCGCAAGGGGCTTTCGTGGAGTCCAAGCGGTAACCCATTAATGATTCGTGTTGCAACAAACGCCGCTGGTAATAACTATTAGGCGTGTGAACGGTGAATCTGGGTACCGCTGGACTATCTGACCGCTCCGGGACGAACCCGGGGCATCTAGTCTGCTTAACCGGTAAACCGGATAAGCATATGAACGTTGCTCGTGACCTTTGTTCCGCGTTCTCACGCCAAGTGGTGTGCCAATTTTACATTCGTTATAGGAGTCTCTCAGGTTCCAGGTGTAAAACAGGGATTTACTTGGCGCGAAAAGGTACTAAAAGGACAACGCTTCGATACATGCAAAGATTGCAAGTATATTTGGCGGAGCATCGGTGATGCCGTCTACTGATGTTTTGTCTGTGTTTGTTTTAACGAAGGATCGTAAAGGTGCGTTACCCTATAACAAGGCAAAAAAGATCTCTTCTAAAATACAGGCGCTCATTAGGAGGCGTCACCGACTTTTCCGTCAAAAGTTGGTTGTGTACCAAGGCCGAATTGTTAAGGTGTTTTGTGGTGGCTTTTGCTGTGAAACTTTTTTGATTGTGTTTGTGTGTGCTAAAAGCTTGTTTGTATAATAGCATAAGCATTACTTTTGGTCAATGGTTTGTGGGTATATTTATATGTAGCATTTACAACAAGTCCCTACAACAACTGCATTCACCCCTGTTCTATATTGTATTGTTGCTTTTTATGCAACGTTGTATAGATTGTATTATACTTCGATACTCCCCTCACGATCCAGCTAATTTAGAGGGCTGGGCCGTACGATGGTGAGTCGTTTGGTGTGCCGGTCCAGAGCCAATTAGCCTTTGAGCCATCTGCGTAGCCCGGCATCTTTGTACCCCGTACGAGCATGAAGTCGTCTATCCAGGCAGGAGTACCAGCCGGCTGGCTGGCGGTCGCTACTACATAAGCGCCAGACCGCACAAACTCGACATTATCTGGAAGCGTGAATTCCTGCGTTACACGAGTCCACTGGCCACTCGTGCCCGTAATTGTTTCTGAACTTGCAGCCGTAGACCATGCACCACCTACACGCCAACTCACCGTGAGTCGGCCCGTGTGTGCAACGTTTGCACGGAAATAGGCTGACTGTGTATACGTACCCGCACCTGGAGCTGGAACAACGTTACCGTTGCCAGAGTTACCTCCGAGACCATACATTGTAAGTAGCGTTGGGCCTGCGGAAACGCCCTGCATGCGCATCGATTGCGCTCCCGTCCGCTTCACTGCCGTGTCGATACTTCGAGTATAGGTAGCGCCGTTGTTCGAGAACCACCCGGCATTCACCTCTGCACCAGGGTTGTAGGCGTAGTTCGTTACCGCCGGATCACCATTCAGTCCATGCCCCTCGCAGCCCCCTTCTTTTGTCGAAGAGTTGCCACTTGTAATATATACTGAAGCGCCATCCACTGATGATGTTAGGCAGTATGTATTGTTTGTACTGTCGTACGTATATTGAAACGAAGACTCGACCGACGGCTTATTCATGGCATTAAAGGCCGCCTGGTCTGGGTATACCCCATTATCAGTCTTATACTTTGTAAGCTCCGCAGCAATCGAAACGGCGTCGGTCTTTACGGTTTGCTTTTTAGCGTTATTCGTAACTGCCGTATACGACACAATAGTGATTGCAGCAAGAATAACAATAACGGCAATAATGACTAAAAGCTCAACAATAGTGAAAGCTTTTCTAAAATGAGGCCTTTTTGGGGTGTTTTTTGCGCCACGAGCTGGCCATAAATAGTGTCGTATCATGCATGAAATTATACCATAAGCACAATATGTAGCGTACAGCCAGTAAACCGGCATTTTAATTAAAATGTGTGGTATTTATTACCAAAAGATTCTTCAAAAAAGGTATTGACGTAACCGCTTTGGCGGCTTATTATAGGGGTAGTTCCTGAGTAAAAAAGTTATCCAGGAGCCCAAAACAAAAATTACCGCAAAACTCCACGAAATCGGCCATTCCTCGCAGGTGGCCGATTTATTTTTCCCAAAAAAATAGTACTCAGCGAGCATCTATTGAGTGTTCAACAAACAAAAACCCGCCTTTATAGGGCGGGTGTATTATTTCGTGGTGGAGCTGCCGGGTACTGCCCCCGGGTCCAAAAGGTAACCTGATATTCTTCTACAAGCTTATCCGTATTTAAAAATTAAGGACGCCATTCACCTAAAGATACGGCAAAAATGGCAAACGTCGTCCCGCTGAAAGGTTTCCTAACACCGCGCAGCTGCCCAGAGTGAAAGTAAGTCTCGTGAGTATAACACCGACTTCCCTACGAAACCTTGGGAAGATCGATGGCTATTTAGTAATTAAACAGCTTGGAAGGCAAGTTGCTTAGGCGCGAACGCGTTAGCAACAAAAGCCTTCACTGATGCAAGTTTGTTTGCAATTAAATAAACACCTTAACGGGTGTAAAACGACTTGCTGAATATCCTGTTAAAGTCCTCTCGTCGAAGCTAAATCAGCCCCACGTACTCTTTCATTATAGCACGTTCACCCCTGTAGTGCTAGTGGTTTTACGTGTGCCCAAATTGCTTCAAATGTTAAAGACTTTTTGCTGGTTTGATATATACACTACAGACAAAGAAGCTGCGCAAGGAGGAATAACGCATGGGTGGAGTAGTTCGGGGTAAAGTGGCACGAGTGCTTTCGGGAGCACCGGTAGGGTTTACGGGCGCACTCATAGAGGTAGAGACCGATATAAAAGCCGGGTTGCCGGGCCTGCAGATCGTTGGCATGGGTAATAAGGCTATCGACGAAGCCCGACAACGGGTACGGAGCGCTATCAGCAATTCGCTCCTCGACTTCCCTGCCCAAAAAATTACTGTGAATTTAGCACCGGCCGAGCTCCCTAAAGACGGTACTCACCTTGACCTTCCGATTGCCCTAAGCGTACTCATTGCCAGTGGACAACTCAAGCAATCAGAGGTAGCTGGTGCACTTTTTGCTGGAGAGCTGGCGCTCGACGGCACTATTCGGCCCATTCGAGGAGCAGTAGTGCTTGCCGAGCTTGCCAAAAATAACGGCGCACAGCGATTCTTCGTTCCGCAGCACAATGTCGCCCAGGCCCAGCTTATCACCGGTCTTCAAGTCATAGGTGTACAGACCCTCCAGGCGCTCTACAAGGCCTTAAAAGGAGTTGCACCATTCACTACACCAGAACCACCCCTTCTCGCCCTAAAAGCACCCTCTACGGGGCCAGGGGGCGTTACCTTTGATGAAATCGTGGGGCATGAACAAGCAAAGCGCGCCCTTACGATTGCGGCGGCGGGTCGGCACAACATTCTGCTCTCGGGGTCACCAGGGGCGGGCAAAACCCTACTCGCTAAAAGCCTCCCCTCACTCCTTCCACCACTTGTCGACAGCGAAGTGGTCGAGGTTACCAAGCTCCACAGCCTAGCGAGTGGCAACGAGGGTGCCATACAAACCCTACCCCCGTTTCGTGCTCCGCATCATACCGCCACGCTCACCTCTTTCATTGGCGGTGGGCTTCGGCCACGGCCGGGTACTATCAGCCTCGCTCATAAAGGGGTGCTCTTCCTTGACGAACTCCCCGAACACTCCCGTTCAACTCTTGAAGCCTTACGGCAACCCCTTGAAGACCGCACCGTAAGCCTCTCTCGACTATACGAACATATCACCTACCCTGCTGATGTTCTTTTAATTGCCACCATGAACCCATGTCCGTGTGGATATTTGGGCGATTCGGCAACAAACTGCACGTGTTCAGCCATGCAAATCAATGCATATCAGCGCCGAATTTCCGGTCCATTACTGGATCGCATCGATATTCGCGTGACAGTCTCTAAAGTAAAACACGAACACTTTTTTGATGCAAAATCGTTGAAAAATAAGCAACAACTCAAAGTGTTAAAGCTTATACTTATCGCACGAGAGGCTCAGAAAAAACGGTATAAACGTAGTGATGCATACAACGCTTATGCCACAATTGAGCAGGCAAAACAGCTCTTTTGCATTGACCCGAGCGCAAAAAAGCTCCTAAGCACTGCCGCTACTACACTCCAGCTCACCAGTCGAAGCGCGCTCCGAGTACTACGCGTCGCACGGACCATTGCCGACCTTGAAGCGAGCGAAACGCTTAACGAACAACACATTGCCGAGGCCCTGCAGTTCCGCTGACACCCTAGGCTCTGGACCTTTTTCACGCCACCCCTAGTACAAAGGGTTGTCTTTATCCGTTAAATCTGCTATCATAGTTCCTGAGTAAAAGCTCGAAAACGGCCGACTTCAAAGAAATCGGCTGGTTTTAGGTAAAAGGCCCGTGCAAGTAAGCTACTAGCGAGAAAGCGGGTCAACAAAGGAGTGGTTATTAACCAAAAAATTCGAACAAACGAGCAGATTCGTGCAAGTGAACTACGCGTTATCGGAGAATCTGGCGAACAGCTTGGCATTTTAAGCCGTCAAGACGCGCTTAAAGCAGCCGAAGAAGCCGGACTCGACTTGGTTGAAATCTCACCGAATGCCGACCCACCTGTTGCAAAAATCGTCGACTGGGGTAAATACCAGTACCAAAAGATGAAAGAGGCTCAAAAGAGCCGCCGCAACAATAAGCAAAGCGAACTCAAGCAAATGCGCTTCGGGCTCAAGATCGGACAGGGCGACCTCGAGATCAAGCTCCGCAAAGTGCGTGAGTTCCTCGCTGAAGGACACAAGGTTCGTATTCAAGTATTCTTCCGTGGCCGCGAAATGGCTCACCGAGAACTCGGATACGACATGGTCAATAAAATCGGAACACTACTCGAAGAAGACGCCGTGTTCGAGCATACGCCACAAATGGCAGGTCGCAACCTTAGTGTTGTCGTCCGCAAAAAATAAGGAGATAATAATGCCAAAGCTCAAGACCCACAAAGGGACTGCGAAGCGAGTAAAGATTACCAAGACTGGTAAAGTAACTCGTCAACGCGCCTTCGGTGCTCACCTTCTTGCCAAGAAAAGCAAGAGCCGCAAGCGCCGAATCAACACAACCGCTATCGTTACTGGTGGTGCTGCTAAAAACATTAAACGAGCCCTCGGCCTTTAGCCGTTCGGGATCTCACTAGGAGACTTATCATGCGCGTTAAGAAAAGCGTTACCGCACGAAACCGACACAAAAAAGTCTTAGCACAAGCTAAGGGTATGCAGCACAACCGTACACGTAGCTTCCGTCTTGCCAAGCAAGCCGTAACTCGTGCACTTGTATACCAATACCGCGACCGCCGTAACAAGCGCCGCGACCTCCGTGGTCTTTGGATCACTCGTATCAACGCGGCTGCACGCCTCGAAGGTACAACATACGGAAAGCTCATTGCTGGCCTAAAGGCTGCAAAGATCGAGCTCGACCGCAAGGTGTTAGCTGAACTCGCTGTATCTGAACCACAAGCGTTCGCAGCAATCGTTAAAGCTGCTAAGTAGCATCAGTCTTACTCCTTATTTGAAATACCGCCATCTCGGCGGTATTTTTTTATATCAACACTGGCGACTTTGCTCGTTAGAGTTCTGGAAACGTTACGGCGGCGGCTAAATAGGCGTTGAGCACTGCCATATCAAGCGTTCGTTCGGCTGATAACGATAATAATAGTTCCCCATTTTGATTAACAACTGAAAATACCGACCCAATCTCGCCCGTTGCAATGCCGTCGAGCTTATACTCGAGGCGCATGTCTCGTGACTCGACCATATCAATGAGCTCGAGCATGAGGGTTTGAAGGTCGGGCTGTGGCATCACCCGCACTACCACCTCAACACGACCGTCGGCATTTTCGGTCACACGGTGCCGATTTTCGATAAATGTCTGGGCAGCGCTCATTTGCATCAGCGACAGAGCCGAAGGACCCCGACGATCAAATGTCATTTCACTCTGTGCTGGGAGATGGGTTCGACTATACAGCCCCGTTTCGTCTACCGTGTGTGCGCCGCCATCCTCAACCACCACCATACCCACCGGGTTTACCTCTACTACCTGGGCAAGGTTTTTAATAAGACCATCAAACCCAAGTGAAAGCATTTCACCCCGTACTGTGGAGCGTGCAGGTATCGAATACACCTGCAGTCTATCATCGGCAATGAGCTTTGCAACGTCTACTTTCTGTGTCGCATACTTCCCTGTTGCATGATGTATGACCGTTAAGAGAGGATATGTCGACCAAGGCGTTGTGTCTGACTCTGCAGCCATTGCGCGCGCCGCCGCGCGGAACTCTTCGGTTACTAACTTTCCGGGGCTAATGGGGCGGTATATGTCAGAAAGATAGTTGAGCGCTTCGTAGTGAACCAATGCCTGATCGATTTGCTGGCCACCACGAAAATGCCTCACTTTATTTCGAGACACAATGAGCGTATCATCCTCAGCAAGCTGACGTGTCATGTCAAGAAATCCCACCTGCGGCAACTCAGGACCGAACTCAGGGTTTATCATATTTGTAGTATAACAAAAAAACCCTCAACTGAGGGGTTCTTTG
>JBOHNV010000008.1:0-40529 GCA_050730895.1 Candidatus Microsaccharimonas sp. | reverse complement strand
CTGCAATACTTACCGGGTACGTAATGGTGAATTTATGCAATGCTTCTACTAAGTTAGTGAGCTGCATGCTGAACGTGAGGACTTTTGGGTAATAGACTGCTTGGAAGAGCTTTTGAAGCTGCGCAAACGATACGATCAGTAACGTTTTTGGACGGTCAACTAATGCCTGCGCATTGTTTTTCACAAGATCTACCGCGTCACGCGTGATAATAAGGAGTCCCGGATAGTTTTGAATGAATTGCTCGTATAAAATGGCTGTCTCGCTACTGCGCCCAGCGTCGCCAATGAGTAGGACGCCGTCGGCCCAGCTGCTAATAGTGGCCATGTCGGCTGCTGCGTCTTTTGAAAGGCTTCCTGATGGGTTGGTTGGTGCAAATAAGGCCTCGGTAATAGTGCGAGGAATGGTTTTTCGTAGTACATCTGGCAAAAGCACGCGCACCTGCCCTACTCCGGCGCTGGTGGCTACCGAATAGGCTTCGGCAACACCGGCAAAGCCAAGCTTGTTGCCGCCAATAATCCCAAGCTTACCGGCAAAGGCTTTTTGCTCGGGTTTGCTCCACTCGATGTCGGGGAAGAGCGGCTCAGTAGCGGTTTGTTTTTGCCAATAGGAAAGATCCATGTTCGCCACCTTCTAGTTCATAGCTTACGCTTTTTCGTTCAATAACAATTTTCCAGCCGTTTTCGAGCGCCTTGTCGAGCAGCTCGTGTGTTGGGTTAAAAGCAACCGGGTGATCGACCACTGACAGCATGCCGCTATCACCGTTGCTATCCCCTACTGCGTAACTTTCTGCGTAGATAAGGTCGTATTTGTCTACCAACGTTTCAATAATTTTTTCTTTACCGGTATGGGTTTTAACAGCAACGCCGGTGAAATAGTCGCCATCGCGCTCCCACTGCGAGCCAACCCAGGCATCAAAGTTATTGCGACGTGCGAAGGGTTCTACGAGCTCTTGTTGCGAGCCACTAATAGCGATGGTAAAGTAGCCGTCGTCTTGCAGCTCTTTTAGGAGCCTATGTGTGTAGACGTAAATGTTCTCGGCTTTTTTATCGAGTACTCGTTTTACAGCTTCGTCGTAATCGGCAACGCGAAGGTTTGGTAGATATGAATCGAGGCCATCGATCATGATTTTTTCAAATTCTTCGAAGGCGTTGCCATGAATACGGTGGCGCCATTCGCGGTGCTTTTCGGTGGTTTGTTCGGTTAGGTCGTTGGGTAACACGCCCATTTTATAGAGTTCATAAAACACCTCACGGTAGAGCCCACTGCGAAACAGGGTTCCATCGATATCAAAGACGGCGAATTTTCGTGACATAGAGTAACTATACAATATTAATGCTAACCGGGCAATGGTCCGACCCCATGACGTCTGGGTGGATTTGCGGGTCTTGCACGCGGTCGGCGATGCCCTTGCTGGCAAGCCAATAGTCGATGCGCCAACCAACGTTACGGGCGCGAGCATTGGCCCAGTGGGTCCACCAACTGTAGGCACCTTCTTTTTCAGGGTTGGCTGCACGGAAGGTGTCCACGAAGCCGGCTTTTTCGAAGGCGTCGAACCCTTCGCGCTCTTCGTTCGTGAAGCCATGCTTACCAACGTTTGGCTTGGGGTTTGCTAAGTCGATTTCGCTATGGGCAACATTGAGGTCACCAGAGAACACCACGGGTTTGGTTTTTTCGAGCTCTTGCACGTGCTCGAGGAACGCTGGGTCCCATTGCTTGTGGCGCAGCTCAAGGCGGCTTAGGTCGCCTTTGGAGTTTGGTGTATAGACTGTGACGACCCAGAAATCGTCGAACTCAGCCGAAATAACGCGACCTTCTTTTGTTGGATCGCCGTAGCTATCGCCTGCTAAGCCATATTTTTCCGCCAGCTCGTTAGTAAAGCCATTAATAACACTAAGGGGTTTTACCTTGCTGAAGATTGCCGTGCCGCTATAGCCTGCTTTGTCGGCGCTGTTCCAGTACTCGTGGTAGTCGGGTAGGTCAATTTCGGCCTGACCTTGCTTGGCTTTGGTTTCTTGTAGGCATAGTACATCGGGTTGATGCTCGGCCATAAAAGTTTGAAACGTGCCTTTGTTGATGACTGCACGAATTCCGTTGACGTTCCACGAGTATAATTTCATAGTTTTAGTATAGCGTATGGGGTGAAATGTTGCACTTCCCCCGCTTCGCTTACAGGGGTGATGTTTGCTAAAATAATAAAAAAATGCTATAATAAAAATATACCCCTATTCACTTTACTTACGAGTAAGGATTGCACATGGAGACACCACGGTATTCGATGCACGACTGGGTCGTTGCCCAAGTCGGCGATAAGCGTCCAAGGAGTACAGATGCAGACGGCAGCAAGGCGGGCAACCTAGGCCCGTTCACCACCACTCAAGACCTTGAGCTGGTGATCAATAACGGAGTTAAGGGCCATGAACCCAAAGTGATTTTCGTCCCTAAGGGGTCGGAGCTGGTCGTTTTTCGACACCCGGCCCACACAGCACCAAACGACACCGTCGCAACGCTTTTTGTTGCCAATAAGTACCAGGCGAGCCTCCGCGGTAACCGCCGCGTTGTTATGAGGCGGTACTAACCTCCCTCATGTGCCTGAATAGAGGTAGCCCGCATCGATTGTGATGCGGGCTTTCCTTTTGCGTACATGAAACAGATTATTTAAGTGCGCGGGCGTTTTCGCGGTCTTGATCGCGCTTTTTAATAGCCTGGCGCTTGTCGTAATTCTTTTTACCTTTACCGAGTGCAATGACGAGTTTTATGTAGCGACCTTTTGTGAGGAGGCGCAGTGGCACAATAGTCATACCCTCTTGCTTTTGTGCGGCCAAAGCGTCGATTTGCTTGCGGCTGGCAAGGAGTTTTCGTGGTGAGGTGTCGACAGACGTTTCGCCCTCGCCTTTTGTGTTGAGCTTGAGCGAGAAGCTGGCGTTGTTGAGCCACAGCTCGTTGTTACGGACGGTAACGAACGAACCTTTCAGCTGGACGCGGCCATCGCGAGCGGCGCGGGTTTCGCGGCCTGTGAGCGCAATACCGGCAACGAGCTCATCACCCAGGGCGTAATCAAAAGAAGCCCGCCTGTTAAGGATTGCCTGTGGCTTGTTTTGCTTCTTTTTCTTATTGGCCATGATTATTTAATTGTAACAGATTACAGAAGGGTTTTTAGCGCGTCGTAGAGCACTTGAGCCGATGTGTTCCAGTTAAACGTGGCAATGTGTGCACTCCCGCGAGCAATTTGCGCGTCGCGGAGCCTTTTGTCGTCGAGCTTTTTCACCGCCTCGGCAAAAGCCTTAGGGCTGCGGGCTTCGAAGTACGAAACGCTATCGCCCCCTACTTCGTAGAAAATGGGAATGTTACTCGCAACTACGGGTACGCCCATTGCCATAGCCTCGGCCACTGGAATGCCATAGCCTTCGTCGAGGCTGGCGGTGGCAAGAAGGGCGTTGTTGGCGAGGAGCTTTTCGTATTCTTCGTCGCTGACGCCGTTATGGAAGGTGACGTTCGCACCCTCTGGTATAAGCGCTTGGAGTTCTTGCCTTCGTGTGGCGTTAATACGACTTAAAAGATGCAGCGTTCGCCCCGGTAGCCACTCCATGCCTTTAATGAGTATTTCGACGTTTTTGTACGGCATAAACGAACCCATGTAAACGATGTTCTGAATGTCGCCAGACGCGAGCACTGGTGTGGTTTTGAACTGTTGCGGTGCGTTGTACACCACTACTGGTGCGTGCTGTGTCATGCGGGCGTTTTGAATGTCTTTGGCCGACGTTTCGCTGACGGTGGTAATGAGGTCGGCACCTTTTAACACGAGCCGTTGTGGCCAGTAGCTTTGGTGATAGAGCCACCAGCCCGCACGGACTGGCGCCGGCAAGAATTTTGGCGGCGTGTTGTGGCGATAGTAGATCATATCGTGCAGCGTGAGGACCGATTTGTACTTGCGCCCCAGCGTGCCGATGGTTTGCATAGGGCTATAGACGACGTCGGGTTTGTGCTTGTTGAGGATGAGCGCCGTGAACGGCTCTTTGGCCGACGTTGGTACGTGAATTTTAATGAAGTTGGCGTTTTTTGGAAACCACTGCTTTTGTTGGTAGTTACAAATGAGGAATTGTACGGTGAGCTCGCCGCTTTTTGCCTGCGGAAGGTTAAGGAGCGCATTCCCAAGCTCTGCCGAATAGCGGCTAATGCCGTCGTGATAATCGGTGCGAGTATAGCGGGCGTCGAAGAGGAGGTTCATTGGTTTTAGTTTAGCATAGGGCGAAGCGAGAAGTCTGGGTGGCTATGAAGTGCGCCATTACGCAAAAGCGATAATCGATACTGGTTTAGATACTTTTAATTATATAGTCTTTAATAAATTAACAACAGTAATAGATATGTAGATAAAGTTACCTGTAGATTCTACCAGAAAAATACTCTGGAAACACTGTGCCCACATTTTCGGTACTTATACGCTGGAGTACTATTGACGGAGTGGAGGGGTTCCAGACCTGTGTAATAACGGCTTAACTCTCCTATTTAAACAGGGGTGCTTATATGTATTCTTTCGTGAATAAGTTTTAAGAATCCAACTTCTGTACTGTTCAAGCCTTTACTCTTAGTTCCTGCGTGCGCCCAAAGATTTCTGTAAGAATTAAAATAAGACATCCACTTCAATTTATCTGATTTACTCTTAAAGTCCTCTCCGATATTGATAGAAAATATCTCTTCGAATGTTTGAAAGTCTTCTGCTTCCGCTGGAGCACTGGGCGTCTTGGTCCAATATTTACTTATAATTGTTCGGTAGTCATTTATGGTGAACATATCTGTCCATTCTACGTCTGAAACGCCAAGACCTTCTTTATAGTGTCTTTCTTTTTCCTCTTCAGCCCTCTTGAAGCATTCTCGCTTAATGGAGTTTATTTCGAGATCCCAAGTGTCACCAAATAGTTCTTTTAGGTTACTTAAAACAAAGTCTTTGATAGTCTTTTCTGTTTCAACTGCATAGTTTCTACCCTTTATCTGTAGATCTTGATCTTGCCGCTCTTTCCAATCAACAAGCTCAGTAGGACTGTATTCCGGTACGTACTGGTGTACGATAGATTGAAAGTGCCGCAGCCAGTCAGTGTCAGCTCCGGCCCCTAGCTTAACAAGGAGTGTTTCTTTCTCTTCGATAGGCATTCGACTAATCGCACCAAGAAGTATCGACAAATAACCCTTCAGCGCCTTAAAGCGTGTATCAATGTCGGTACTTTTATCTACTATACTGGAGTCGGTGAGGTGTTTATTGATACTTCCAATCATTGAGATGAAGGCAAACGTACCTCTATTTGACACAATAAGTGAATTTTCGCTCGCTGCTACTTCTGGATAATCTTCGATCAACAAGTCGTAACACTTGATTATTAATGTGGCCACTTCTTTCTTGGATTTATTCATCTCTTTTGAATGATCTAAATTAGTAATATCATAAAGGCAGTACGCAATACCCCCCTCGATGTATCTATTGCTTCTTGCGGAAGGAAGTAGGCCCGAACTTGTTAGGGCATTGTAGAATGGTTTAAATGCTAGGTCTGCTTTATCTTCGCCAACAGAGATCCTTCTGTATAGAGGACTAGAAGGTTCATTCGCGATATATTTGATTATCGATGATTTGAGCGCTTTAATTCTTGAGTCGGCTCTTTCGGAATCCCAATAAAGGTCCTCTTCTAAATCTAAGCGTAGGCTAGGACTAACTGCTTTTTGATTTTGATTAATGTCCATAAAGATCTCGAGTTGCTCATTTGATTCGAGATTGTTAAATGCTACAACGGGAATTGTGTTACTTTCGCTATATTTAGAGTTCGCGTAACCATATACGCGATGTTGCCCATCAATAATATAGGCAATTGCATACGCGTTAGGTATTTTGAGCATACCGGCTTTAGAATGCGAATCTCCTATTCTTGAACTCGCTTCAAAGACTATTCTGTGTTTTCGTGTGTTAAAGTTTACGATAACTGAATTAGGAAAAAAGCCTCCATTATCAATAAACTTCGTGATCCCTTGAAGCCTACTCGGAACTAATAATCGCTGATATGTTGGGAATTCAGCCTCGTTCGCTCGCGTTCTATGAAGGACAAACCCAAGTTTTAAAAGCAGAGAGGGTTCTATTGAAAATACAAAGTAATCTTTTCCTCCCATTGTGCCTCGTAATGCAGGTACTTCAATACTCTTTGAGTTGATTATGTGATGCCGAAAAATCAAACCTTGAAATTGATAGTAGGATGCTTTTTTGTATTTTGCTATGAGGTTATTAATGTATTCATAAGTATTCTCGTTGTAATAAAAAGATTTTGTTTTTTCGAGGCGCTTGAAGTCATCACTCTCACGGGTAAGGCGCAGGTTTCGGGTTGCAAAGACAAACTTTATTTTTTTACCGTCTCCAAATACGTCCCTTAGGGCGGTTAGATACCCCTCCATTCTCATTGCCAGTAGATCAAACTCATCCTTAAATGAAGGGGCATTCTTCCGCTCCGCACTTGACTTGCACTCAAACAGCAAGATCGTGTCTGAGCCTACGGCGACAACATCAATTTGTTTCTTATCCTCATTGGTTTTTGAGAAAGGGAGCACGAAATTTTCATCTATGTTTAAGTTTCGATAGCCTAGCTCGTACAGCTGACACCATATATCATCTTCGAACTGTTTCGAGTGAGTTTTCAACTTCCTAAGTCGTGTCTTGGTCTTTAGTGAGGTAGCTTCTTCTTCCCAGCCTTGAGCTACGTAATCATCTGCAAGCGAATTATCTACGCTTTTATGTTGATAACGGTCTTTTTTTGCTTTATATAATTTCCCTAATGTAGAGGGGTCTTGAGACATCCTGTCTTGTAACTCTTGTATTTGGAATTGTGTTAGTAAGCTCATACTTTACTAAGACTATAACCTATAGGCACTACAAGTTAAAGGGCGGTCCTGCAGTCACGTTGAACAGTCTAGTAAAATTATTCAGATTTCTTTCTACTGCTTAGATATTTGCCAACATCCGGATTATAATTTGTGATTATGTATTCGTTAATTTTCCCGCGTTTCATACCCTGTGCATTGATAACTCTTGCGGCAGAAATAGTATTAAAGTAGAAGTCCTTATATAGCTCCTCGACAAGCGGAGAGGTCGAGTTACTCATCATTACAAGGCAACCTCTTTGAGAAAGTTCCATAAAAACATTACGTAGTTGGATTTGATCATCCTCGCCAAACCCGCCGGCCTGATATTGCGTAAAAGATGAAGTTGGGTTGAGTGGGGCATATGGCGGATCGAGATAAACGAAGTCTCCAGCTTTTGCATCTCGAATTGCCTCATGATAGTGTCCATTCGTAATATCAATCTCTTTCAAGACGTTCGAAACGCGCTCAAGATTTACAGCATCACAGATCAAGGGCTTGCTGTGTTTACCGAATGGGATATTGTATTCACCCTTACTGTTTTCTCGGTACATACCGTTAAACCCTGTCTTATTTAGGAATATGAACAATGACGCCTTACGCACTGTCTGGGAGTGCATCGAGTTAAACTCACTTCTCCGCTCATAATAATAGGCTGCTTTAGTATCGAGGCTTTCAAGGGCATAGTACTCCGCTTGTAGGTCGAGCAAATCATTGATAATAAGTAAGCAATTATCTCTGATAGTCCTATAAACAAAAATAAGAGTTGAATTGAGATCATTGAGTCTGCCATTTTGTGGGGATATCGAAAAGTACAGAGATCCTCCACCGAGGAACGGTTCATAATAATTATTAAAACTAGCAGGAAAGTAATAAAGGATCTGATCTATCAGTCTTGTCTTACCGCCTGCCCATTTCACAAAGGGTCGAGCCTGAATTGTTTTTACGTTTTTGTTTATCATATTTACACAATACTATTCTTATAGAAACTATAGCACATCATAATAGTAAAAAGGCAATTCATGACCCTAGCTATCCGGGTATTTGCATATTGAGGCGGACTATATTTTTTAACTTCACTTCAGCGGTAATCGCTAACGAATCTAGATAACTCCAATAGTAAATCATCCCGTATCATTTGATGAGGAAAGAATATGATTTGTAAATCACTTTCTTCAATGACCAAAGATTAACGTCAAAGCTTACATTGGGTTTCAGGCCTTCTTGGGAGGGCGAACTTTGCTATGCATCTTCAGCTCGTTTGTGTGTCGGGGTTTTCATTTTCATTGAGTTTGGTTTCAGCGGGTCATAGTTGACAATCATCGTACCGCTTCCTTCTGTAATATTCATAGTTTGAACGAACTCTTGGATAATGGGAAGCTCTGGAAAAATATTCATTTTAATGAACTTATTAAGAATGGCATATCTACAAATAAGTGCTGTATGTTGTAATACTGTATCCAGCGCAGTTTTATCCGTGGCGTGTAAGTCAGTAGCCGTTGCGGTAGTGTAGTCGCTTACAATAAGACCGCCACCCCTATCTGTTTTATTAACTTTTCTGTGCTTTTTCTTTGACGAAAAATCACCGCCATCATGAATAACGAGATTTCTAATTTCATTACGTGCTGTAGTAACCGCATTACGATAAGCCCGCCTGTTTTTTTTGGTTCTAACGTGATTAAAAATGAGCTCATCCCACATATTATCGCTAGTTACTCCCGAAATATGGTGTGGGCTGCCGCTACACTCAGTGCACTCTCCATAGCATGGGCTTGCGCGTTCCATTAGATATTCCATAGCAGATATCAGCATTGCAATCATCCAGCGCGTGGTGTCCACGGGAATAACGTGTGGATGTAGCCGGATTGACCTTACGAGCATGTATGTTTCGATGGAGCGCCTTAAGGAATGATCTGCTGCTTGGAATTGAGTGAAACCATCAGCGTATGCTAGTTTATTATCAAGCGCAACTTCTGGAGAAAGATCGTACGTGTCATGTAGAATGTCGTTCAAGTCGAATATCCTTGATGCGGCACGGCCACCCTGGACGGTGAGCTTCACTGATGACGGTCGATGGTAGTGCGAATACATTAGGGGGCTATCCGAAATTATAGTATGATACGAAACCAGGTCATTGATTTGGTGTGTCTTCTCCTCTGAAGTCTGATATGATGTCACGTTCATGGTTGGCGTAAGATTCGGCTCTCTTTGCAGGATTGAGTAAATAGCAAGTGGTCCGCAATCAATAGCAAGTGTGTCGTTGAGCTGAATCTTATGCGGAACTGTTATCTTAACGGGCAGGAGACGAGTAAACATTATCTACCAGGCGCTTGATATAGTATAAATAAATGTTCCACCCTATTGGCATCAGTTGCGAATGAGGTTTCCGCATATAGCCTGTCGACGGATTTATCTAGCGCTTCATGGGCCTTAGTAAGAGAAGGTGGTATAGTGAGCGGATTGTAGAGGTCAGCAAGTGTTGATTCTGGAAACTGTGCGCGAACGTCGAGTATAGCTTGTGCGAGTTTTTCAATCTCAGTTTGCTGAGCCCTGGTTACTTCTGGCCAAATAAAATTATTGTAGACGATATCCTTACTATAACGATAGTCAGATTTTAAGCGACCTGCAACTACGCGCATCCATGCCATATGCATTCGACTTGTCAGTATACCGAAGTGGTATAAGCCGGCGTTAGGAATGACTTGGCAGGTGTCACCTGCTATTTCGCCATTTTGATACATAGCTATCGGTACGTACTCTCGTCGCTCCGAGGATACTCTCGGTACTACGATGAATTGCTTTGGATTGGACGTGTCGCGAAACTCTGATGGTCTAGCTGCGTGTGCGTTTGTACTCGGAGTGTCGCTACTTAATCGAAAATCACGAACCCTTTGGATTATACGCATTACCTCGGGCATTTGCTTTACGACACCAGGGCTAGTGTCTTTGAGCCATAGACACCATTTCTCTTCATTTCGTAAGAATTCTTTGGCACCAATAAATGGCTTGATGTAGTTTATTGCCCCGGGCTCTATAGATAGCAAAGTTTTCTTTTCGGCGGGTGATAGTAGCAAATTTCCACCATCAAGCGGCATGTTACCAAAGCTCATTCTAGGTACGTCTGAAATCGGCTTACCGCGTCGTTCAATAAAAATACTAGGCGCATCGATTCCATACCCATTAATATTTTGGGCTACTACTTCAATCGGCTCACCTTTAATGTCGGTATATTCAAAAATTCGCTTATCGGATTTGTTAAACAGCGCAAACCCAACAATTGTGCAGTAAACTGCTGCGTTACCCTTAGCGTCATTACTCCATTTAAATGTTTGGTGTAGGAAGTTAATGTGTACACCTTGGCCGAAAAGGTATTTCCATAAAATAGGTACTTGCTCACCTTGGATAACCGAGTTTGTTGATACGAGTGCTGTTTGTACTTTCGGGTTTTGTTTCATTACATCAGCGGCTTTTGCGTACCAAGCGGTTACAAAGTCGAGTACGCCCGCGCCCTTTACGCCCGGGAATTGTGCAAGGAGCTGTTCGCGCATTTCTGCGGTCATCATTTTGCTGCCAATAAATGGTGGATTTCCTAAAATGTAGTTTAAAGTGCTCGGCTCTACTACTTCTGCCCAGTTAGTCGTCAAAGCGTTTGCATTCACAACCGTCGCACTGTGCGTTAACGGTAAACGCTTAAAGGTTTTACCGGACTGGTGGCTGTACTCCATGTTCATTTGGTGATCCGTTAACCACAAAGCGGTTTGTGCAATGAGGCTTGGGAATTCTTCAATTTCAATACCGTACATTTGGTCAACGTTCACCTTTAGGCTTCCAATACCTTCACCGGCGTTGGCAAACATGTCTTGCTGGTCGGCATTTTTTGCGAGCATGGCAACAATTTTGTGCTCTAGGCGACGTAGCTCGCGGTAGGTAATAACCAAGAAGTTCCCGGCTCCACAAGCTGGGTCGAGGAACTTGAGAGTAGCAATTTTATCTTGTAGCTTGCGAAGCTCGTCGAACTTTTTGCGAGGCCCTGCTTTGGTTGCTCGGGCAAACTCTTCATAGAGTTCATCAAGAAAAAGAGGTTTAATGACGCGTAAGATATTTGTTTCGCTTGTATAATGCGCGCCCAGGTTACGACGTTCTTTTTCGTCCATAACTCCCTGAAACATTGAACCAAAGATCGCTGGGCTCACTTTTGACCAGTCGAGCCCCATAGTTACCAGTAGATCGCGACGCATCGTACTATTAAATTGTGGTACCGAAATTGCTTCGGCGAATAAGCCGCCATTTACATACGGTAGCGTTGCGAGCGATTCGTCGAGTGAAGTCTGACGCTGTGTTTGTGGTGTATTTACAACCTGGAAGATTTGTATTAGGCGCGATCCTAAGTCGCTACCATCTTCAGCGGTGCGGTTTAGTAAGTATTCGTGGAGTACAGCGTTATCAAAGATTCCGGAATCATCGGCGAACATAATAAACACCAAACGCACTAATAGAACTTCAAGGTCATGGCCGGTGTAGTTATCGTCACGGAGTTGGTTATGAAGCTTTGCCATAGCTTCGGCTGCTTTTCGGTTTACTGGGTCTTGCTCGGCAATATTTTTGCTGGATTGCCCAAGAAGAAAGCCGAATAGTTTTACATGTTTATGAAAATCTTCTAATGAAAATTCAACCTTCTCGCGAGTTTCGAGGTTGATAAATTGGAAGGTTGCAAAGTCGCTCACGACAATTGCCTCGGGGAGGTCGTGGTCGGGCATGGTTGCTAAGTATTCGTATGCTTGGATGTTTGCTTTAGAAAGATCTTTACCGCCTGATTTTTGCTCAGCAAGTAGCTTACCTGGCCAGAAAAGGTCAATAAATCCTTGAGCGCCGGTTGATTTTTTAATTGCGTATTCAAAGTAGGCTCCATGGCGACGCCGGTCAATACCGAATACAGTTAAGAAGTCAGACCAAAAGCTCTGGCTCTCGCCCTTTTCGTAGGTTTCGCCTTCCCATTTACTTGCAAATTCTACGGCTCGGTCGCTGATTTCGTTCCAGGAGATGGTTGTCATAAGGGTATTATACCCTATTTACGACGGCATTATTTGGTGGGGTATTGCTTTGAAAATCAACAATCCACTCTGCCAACTGATCTCGATTTACTAAAACGCAATTATTGTCATCGGCTAGTATACGGGCTGGTCGGCTGTAGTCGCTGTTGGTGACGACCATCGCTCTATCGCACTTGTACCGAACAAGCGCAGTAAATACTTGGCGTACCGCCTCTGCTTTGACAGTATTTTTATAGCGCTTTACTTGTACGCCCCATCGAACGCCATCTTTTTCAGCAACAATATCAACGCCAAGGTCGTACTGTGCAGTTAATGCGACCGACGTGTAGCCGCGGTATCGTAAAAGTTTTGCCACATACTCTTCAAAGAGAAGCGGATCCATACTATCGATTGCAGCTATGTCGAGAGCTCTAATTTTTTGTTGTGTTCGGCGGTATTTCCAAAAAATAAGACCACCAGCGCCAATTACTAAAAATACCAGTAAGGCTATCCCAGCAATTAATAGAGCTTGGTTTTCACGGGAAGCTTGCCAAAACCATAGTCCGCCCGCAAGGGTGGCTAGTCCCAGAATTCCAGCTAATGGGTCTTCATTTCGCTTATTGTATCGCCTGTATCGTCGTGCCATATGGCTAGGATACCATAAGAGATGTCGGAATTTGTCGTATTCACGAGTGCACAGGTTTATTCAATCGTTACTAGTAATTGAAAGTTCCGCTGCGAGCGAATCCAGGTATTGTTTTGCTGATTTCATGAGGCCCTCAAAGCTCTGCACGGCATCGTAGCAAAGCATGTAGGCTAGTCTGGAGGCCATGTTGGTGGAATTGTGAGGCTTGTAGACTGTAGCCATAGTAGGTGTAACGTTATCTATAATGTTGATTTGGGTAGTTGAAAAGGTATGCTTGTAGGCATTATGTATGTCATTGATTCGGAATAGAAATGCATAACTCGGAATTAGCGCTCCGTCGCAGAAGACTTCCGTCTTACCAGATACTGTTTGCTCGGCGGAGTTTCGATCGAGGAGTGAACCTATGCAATCGTGTATAATTCCTCCCCGGTTGTCGTATCCATATTTTGCAATGCTCATTAAGCAGATGAGCTTATCGATAGTCGTTTTCATGATATACGCTAACACCTCAATTGAAGTGGAGTATTGACCGTATATATCGTTTTGCTGGCTATGAATCTCGCCCTGCGAGTTAAATAATTGGACCTCTTTTAGCGTTGCAAAGTTACTATTTACTTTATCAACCTGGTCGTTAAGCGCGCCTTCTAGGTGAATGAGGGCCATGAAAGCCGGTATTAGATTATCCATATTGGTGTTATCTGGCAATTTTGGAAACGAGCCGACCGTTATATGGCCGCCACGACTTCTAAGGGCTTCGCTGTAGGGTATAGTTGTAGTTTTGCCGTCCCACTCTTGACGAAATTTGTTAGAAAATAATTCAACAAAGTCTTCGTTTGTGAGTAAAACTTGTTTGATGGTAGATTTCGTTGTGTTTTTAGGAGTCATAGGGATTAGAACAGTATACCTTTATTCACTCGGCCTAAACAAACTCACCTCCCTAAAAGGCACCATCACCTCATCGCCAAATACAATCGCATCGGGCTCTGGGTCTACATATTGTGGGCGCACTACGGCAAATAAGTCGTATTGTTCAACAAATAAGGGGCCGTTGTATTCTTCTTGGCGCACAATCGGTTGGAATTCGACGTTCTTAAACTTGGCTTGCACATGCAGGCCTTCGATTGGTTGAACGTCGATTTCGGTGGTAATGCCGTCATCAAATTCGTTAATGTTGGTGTTAAGCACGTGCGCTGCTGGCGCTTCTACAATCACGCGGCTGTGCATGAACTCCATAATATGCGGCACACAGGTCAAAAGAACCCTTCGGGCCATCTTTTTAGTCGTTTCGTCGTCGTATTCGCCACCTTCCAGCTCGTGCCGCGCGTATTCTGCGCGCATAATCTCCGAGGCGATGTTCATTACTTCGTGGTTTTCGTATAACTCTAGGTTTGGCATACGGGCTCCTCTTACAGCTAACAGATTTTGTATACCATACCATACACCCGGCGCGCGGTGGTGGCAAGGGTTTGGTGGCGTTGTGGGGTGCGTGGTACAATAAACCCATATAATTATGAAAATATTAATTGCGTCGGATCTCCACTACCCGACTATCAATGGTGTTGCCACCTTTAGCCGTAACCTTGCAAAAGGCCTTGCCGACCACGGGCATGAGGTCTTAGTTGTGGCGCCAAGCCAGAGTGGTAAAAAGTATAAAGAAGTCGACGGTAACCACTGTATTATCCGCACCGCATCGGTCCCCTTCCCTTTTTATCAGAACTTCCGTATCTCGCCTAACCCAACGCGTGAGATGAAAAAAATCATCGACGATTTTGACCCAGACGTCATTCACATTCAAATGCTTATGTGGCTTGGTCAGGCAGCTATGAAATACGGCAATAAGTACGGCATTCCAATTGTCACCACCAACCACGCTATGCCGGAAAACCTTATGGATAACCTTCGCCTCCTTGCGCCGGTGTCGCGCCCAATCAACTACATTCTTAAATCGTACGGCGCACGCTTCCATTCAAAAGCTGACTTTATTACCATGCCAACACAATCGGCCATCGACATGTTTAACGTCGAAAAAATCACCACGCCAATGGCAGCGGTTTCTAATGGTATCGACCTTTCGCGCTTTACTGTAGGCCGCGCCAGCGACGATGTGTATGAGCGCTACGATATTCCAAAAGATATGCCCGTTATTAGCTACATTGGCCGCCTCGACGCCGAAAAGCACCTACCAGTGCTGCTTCGCGCTTTTGTGCGGGTACAGTCGGTTATGCCGCATGTGCATCTACTGATTGTTGGTGATGGTACCGAAGCGTCGCTTTTGAAGTCGCTTTCGCATGACCTTGGTATTTCGCACAGCGTCACACTTACGGGCCGCGTCAGCGATGAAGACCTCGTAGAGCTCCATAAAGTGGGAACCGTCTTTTGTATGCCGTCACCTGCCGAGCTACAAAGTATCGCCACCCTCGAAGCGATGGCCAGTGGCCAGCCTGTTGTTGCCGTCGATGCCGGTGCGCTCCGCGAACTTTGCCAAAACGAACGCAACGGCTACCTTACCGAACAAGACAACGACGAAGAAATTGCTCGCGCCTTGATTGCTATCTTAGAAGACGACGGCCTGCGCGAAGAGATGGCCCAAGAAAGCCTGGCGATCGCTCGTACGCACGACCTCCAAACGACGCTTAAGCGTTTCGAAGCTATCTATACCGATTTAATAAACGCCTGAACCAGCTCGGCCACGCGGTCGGGTGTTTCGTAATGCGTTAAGTGCCCAACGTTATTAATCACCTTTAGCTTTGCGTTAGGGAATTTTTTAACCAAACCGTATTGGTCGCTGAGGTGCGTAATGTCATCGAGTGAACCGGCAATTAATAGTGTTTGCGTAGAAATATCTTTAGCAAATTCACCCACGTTATTACTTACTGATGTCGTAAAGCTTTCGAGTACCGATTGGGGGTTATGGAATCGACTAAAATACCTATCATGTTGGTGGTGAATGTAGGTGCGAAGGCCTTTGTCGTGCGTTTTGGCCATGGTAATGCTCATAATTCGCACGATTGGTTTCGAAGCGAGCCAGGCGTGCGCTAATTTTTCGGGCAGCTTGGCGCCAATTTTGTAATAAGTAATAGCCAAATTAGTCATAACTTTATTTTGGCCCTCTAATGCCGGCGTGCCGATTGGGTTTACCAGTATGAGTTGCTTAATAGTGCGTGGGTATTTTTTGGCGTAGGCCGCACAGATAATACTGCCAAACGAGTGCCCCAGCAAAACTGGTGGGCGCGTTAGGTTTTGCTTTTTCATAAAAGCGTGGAGCCATTCAACATAGCTATCGAGGTCGTATTGTTTTAATTTTGGCCCTCTCCCAAAGCCAGGCAGGTCGGGAACAATAATGTTATTGGCAGCCTTTAGTTTTTTGGCAATCAAAAGGAGCCCGTGGTGCGTGCCGCGGAAGCCGTGGATCATAACAATGGTTGGCTTGGTTGTTTTTCGAGCGGTTGGTCGCGCTGCGGTTTGAGGCGTTGTGCGAGTCGCCGGCCGTGTGGTGGGTCGAGCTGGTTTCTTATTCACCTTCCTATTATACGGTATTGTGTAATACACCACAGCTAGCGTGTTTTGCTTGATTTTCGGCACCATCGACACTATAGTGGGTAGAAGTTATGTCGGGGGAAACACAAATACAGCAGGGTGAAATTAAATTTGGTCCAAAGCGGCTCGATTTTGTTCCATACCTCGCAATCAACGAACTGCAGCAAGTGCGCACCAGTTATGCACCTGCGGCTATTGAGGAGCTTGCCAAGTCGATTCAAGCCGACCAAGCGAATGCGAACGTTTCTTCTGATACGTTTGAACTTGCTAATCCGCTCCTTGTTGGGTACCACACGAAAAAATCAGCAAAAGCTTACATTGCCGAACATGGTGAATATTACCGGATTCCAAAAAAAGAACGCCTCGACCACCAAAACCTTACGCCACTCGACGACGAAACGGCCGTCATTTTGATTGCTGGCCACCGTCGTCGTCGCGCTATTGGTCATTTGCTTGAAATGAACAACATTCAGCCAGCCGAAGCGCGCATTGGCGCCAGTGTGCACGACGACATCGAATTTAGCGAAGCAATTGGCTTGCAGCTCCGCGAAAATGTATACGAGCGACCAGCTCCGCAAGACGAAGCGCGCGCGATTGACCTTTTGTACCGCCACCGCATGACCCAACAGGGCGCTCGGCCGAACATTAAGCAGCTCGCCAGCCAAATTGGCTTTAGCGAAACCAAGGTCCGCGAGGCACTCACCTACGCATCACTCCCTGAATCCATTCAAGCCTACACTACTAGCGGAGTGCTGAGCTACTCGGTAGTTCGCCAGCTCGCACCACTATACGAAGCCTTTAACGCGCTCTATAAAGATGAAGCAAAGACTGATCGCCTCCATAAAGCCGAACTATCGGTGCATGAATTTTGTAACATGACCCTGACTCGCCTGCTTTCAGGTAGGTCTGAGGAAAAGATTTCTAAGGCGATCGCGAATCGCGTTAAAGAAATTCAAGGCCAAGCGCAGTACCAACAAGCCACGCTCGATTTCTTGATCGAAGCAGACAGTATTGAATACCGTAAACGTCGCAGCGAGCGACAACTTGGCGCAACTGCGCTTGCGGTTGTCGAACACCAATTACACGCCGGCGCTCTGCGTGGTGGCGAGATTGATAAACTTGAAGCATTGCTTGCGTCGTACCGTGCTAACCAGGCAGTGCAGGCTACCTACCTTGCCGACGAACTCGAACTCGGGCTATCTGAAGCGTCGTAATTATAAATCTTCAACAAGTCGTCGCAAAATCGTAATAAATTCATGACCACCAGTATGGTTGTTACGTACAAAAACCTTTTTAGGCAAGTGTTCGCGTACGGTGTAGAGCCGCTTTAAAAGATGAATCGCGACTGGGTATGAAAGTGATGTTTGTAGATCACGCTCGTACGATTCGGCAATTCCGAACGCTTCGTAGAGTGTAGGGTCTTCAACGGGTGTGAGCTCAATATCGTCGACTTGCATAATATCGGCAATCGTTTGGCGCGCCTCTTCGGACCGAACGTGCATTTCGGCGTCGCGGTCGTTCCATTTCATGGCAAAACGATTGCGTGTAACAAACTCCTCGGGAGTTTCTTCGGCGGGCGTGCAATATTTAATAATAATGTCAGCTAAGCGACGTCCGCGCATACCTGGAAAATGAGGGGTACTGGCCATAGATGCCCATACCCCTGCCTGGAGATCGATACGTTCGGCAAGTTTACGTTGCTCTCGATATGATTCGGGAATATACGCAAGAAACTCTTGTTGCTGTTCGGGCGGTTGGCCTACTGGCTGTTCAAAAGGAGTGTGTTCGCCAAATTCGTTTCCTGAGTGTACTGCACTGCCTCCTGTGGAAGTCGTTACATGGTACCTATAAGTATACTACGAGAGTTGTTAGGCGGCTACGGGTTCGATGCCGTGGTTCTTGATAGATTCTTGGAGCTTTGGACGGTCGAATCCAAGAATGATGTCGCCGGCCACGTCGGTTACAGGGACGCCGCGGAAGTCGCCGTCAATTTTCTTCATAAGTTCGTCGTGAGCGGCTGGGTCGGCTTCGATGTCTTTGGCAACATATGGGATTCCCATGCGGTCGAGCCATTGCATTTCAGTGTGGCAAAAGGCGCACCAGCTGGTGCGGTAGATGGTTACTTGAGGTGTTGCTGCGTCGCTCATAAGATGTGTATGTCTCCCCTAACTTAGTTTCACTATACATTATACAGTAAATGATTTTTCCTGCCAATTACAATAGCGCTTGTGCTACAATTAAAGCCAGAATATTGGTGGTTTTTATAGATGTTTAAGGGAATTAATGTCAAAGGCGGATTTGCTCTTCCAACCGTGCTGATTGCATCGGTTGTAATGCTGACGGTCCTTGCCGTTTCCGTAACGTCGGTTACCGCAGTGCGTACGAGCTTAAAAGCGCAGTACTATGAACAACTCGCCAAAGTGGCCGGTGAAGCTGGCGTGGCCTACGCAAAAGCTTGTTTAGCGAAGAACGGTAACGTGCCACTTTGGACCGACGCTAAGCCGCTCACTCCTGCGACCGACTGTGCGGGTAATCTTCTACTTACCCCAGCCGTACAGGCAATTATTGTTGCTGGTGGCGGTGGCGGTGGCGGTGGCATTGGTGGCGGTGGCGGTGGCGGCGGTGTTATTCAGGATGATTCCATCGCTATTTCAACAGGCCTTCGAATAGTGACGGTTGGCGCCGGGGGTGCTGGTGGCGCCGGGGGTGCTACGGGCGGTACTGGCGGAAATTCGAGCCTTAACGGTATAGGCTTAACCGCGCTCGGTGGTGGTGGCGGTGGTGGCCGAAACGGTTCGAGCCCTACAGCTGCCGGCGATGGCGGCTCGGGTGGCGGCGGTAACGGTTCGTATGTTGCTGCAACTGGTTCAGGTGCTCTTGGCGGTATTGGCGAAGCAGACCAAGGAAATGACGGCGGAAATGGCTCGGCCGGTAATTCAGGCTCGCTGGCTGGAAATGGCGGTGGCGGCGGTGGTGCAGGCGCGCCTGGCGGAAATGCAAGCGGAACGGCAAGTGGCGATGGTATTTCTGGCGATGGCGGTAATGGTATTCTTTCAGATATTTCGGGAACTCAGGTGAGTTATGGCGCCGGTGGCGCTGGCGGCCGTTGGGGTGATGGCGAACTCGGTATCCCGGGCATAACTGGTGGTGGCGACGGCGGCGCTGGTACTGGTGTAGTTGGAGGTGCTGGTCAGGCGAACACAGGCGCTGGCGGCGGCGGTGGTAGTAGCGGCAACGCTGCCGGTGGTGCTGGCGGTTCTGGTGTAGTGGTGCTTCGGTATGCTAACAATGGCACTATTACGGCAACTGGCGGAACAGTGAGTATTAGCGGTCCTTACAAAATTCACCGCTTTGCTTCTTCGTCAACATTTAACGTGAGTGCCGTATCGACATCATCATGCCCAAGCGACCCACGCTGTTCGGTAACGGTAAACGGCAATGTTCGAAGTTCTTTTAAGGTACCACGGCCAAAGCTTGACATTGAAGGCCGCGCCAGTACGATTCCGAACACGGGTTATGTTGAGTTGCTTCGTGAATCAACCGGTCAGGTGTGGCGTACCTATAAACAGCCAACTGTGCAGTCGGCAGTAGTGCCTGACCTTTGTGACAGTGGCGCTTCAACAGCGCTCGGTTGGGATAACGCTGCGATCGCCGGCGTGCAGTCTTCGCTGCCGGGTGCTCCAGCGGCTCGCTCTATTTCCCTTTCGAACGACGATCTGAATGCTGGGCAGATGTACTTTAAAAAAGACTTTGTACTTACCGAGACGACAACACTACAGATTTCATTACATACCGCAAGTAGCGCAGATTATGCCGAGCTGTATATTAATGGGTCGCGCCGAGCGGTTGCGCAAGGCGCGGTAGGATCCGGTAGCATCACTCTTCCGGTGGGGTGTCATACAGTGAATGTTCGGCTTACTAATAAAACACTTATGCCGCGCAAATCACAGTTCACCGCTTCATTGCAGCGCACCGGTGCAGCACCGTTGGTAGTAACGAACACTTCATGGCGTGCGAGCGCCGGAAGCGCAGTGCACTATTCTGATTCTGACTTTTACGCCGACCCAACTATTTGGAAAAACGCTACTGATCTACAAAACGCCTCTCTTTCAGTGGCAACCTGGCCAGCAACTACGGGTGATAGTCAGGCGCACCTTATTACGGCATCGTGTAATACGTCGTGTCCTGCAAATAGCTCAACGTACTTTAGAGACGGTAAGAGCTTTGTACTCACGAGTAGCCGCGAGGTGTTGGTTTCGGCGCTGTGTGACGATGACTGTGCGGTATATATTGATGGCAACCTGGTGATTTCAAGCTCACCGTGGTCAAATGTTAACCAGCAGACACTTACGTTAACTGCTGGAGTGCACCACGTATCGGCTCGGCTATATAACGGCAATGCCGGTGCTGCAAAGTTGGCAGTCGCCCTGTATGACCGTGGCAATGGTGACGTTTTGAGCCGCACGGACACAAGCTGGCTCACCTCGAACAATCAATGGGTTACTGGCACAAATGCTGGCAATGACCCATTCTCGTATGAGGATTCATTCGAACCAAGCCCAAGCGTTGCTCCTGCTGCAGTTACATACGACGTTGTTGTTGTGGCTGGTGGCGGTGGTGGTGCTGGAAACTGTAACACATGTGGTGGCGCTGGTGGTGGTGGTGGTGGCGGAGTTATTTTCCGTGAAAAACAAACTGCATCAAACGGCACGTACACAGTAACTGTTGGTACTGGCGGAAGCGCTGGTGCTGGTGGCGCTTCACGAACCAATGGCGGTAGTGGTAATGACTCTGTATTTAATACACTCACGGCTATCGGTGGTGGTGGCGGTGGTACACAGCTAGGTAATCCTGGGTTAGCTGGTGGCTCCGGTGGTGGTGGTTCCGGTGGTGGCACCCCTGCCCCGGGTGCTGGTGGGAATGGTACTTCTGGGCAAGGTTCGCGCGGTGGAAACGGTGGCGATGGAACACTAAATAATAACGGTGGTGGTGGCGGTGGTGCAACTGGTACTGGCATGCCAGGAACACAACCAGCAGCTGGCGATGGCGGTCCAGGGCTTATCTCATATCTTACGGGTACTCGAAAGGTATACGGAAGCGGTGGCGGTGGCGGTGCGTATGGTACGTACCAAAACGGACTTGCTGGTGACGGTGCTGGTAATGGTGCAAATCAGTCGATTAATGCGGGCGTCGGCTATTCTGGCCTTGCAAATACTGGTGGCGGCGGCGGTGGTGGTAACGGTCTTACGCTCGGTAAAAACGGTGGCGCCGGTGGCTCAGGCGTTGTAGTCTTCCGTATTAAAACTGGCACAAAAACCGTGACATTGGGTGGTACGGGTGCGCGCTCTTCGACAACGGTTACTATTAAAGGTATATCGTACACGGTGTATACCTTCACGAGTGGTACTTCCACGATCACGCTAAGTTAACGGGTAATAATTACCTGTAGCGAACAGTGCGCAGATTTGTTATAATGGTACGGTAATGACCGAGTCGCCGCGACCGCAATCAAAACCAGGCCGGACGACCAAGCCGCAGTCTAAAAGTTCATCATCTGTTATGATCATCTTTGTTACTGCACTTGATACTACCTGGAGGGCCTTTCTTCCTACTCTAGGAGGAGTGTTCCTTGGTATTGGTATTGACCACTGGCTCAATATCGCACCAATTGCGACCATCGCGTGCCTTGTACTCGGTACTGTTACGAGCGCATTGCTTATTGCAAAGCAGCTCCGTGACGTAAGGAAACCGCTGAAATAATTATGAATACACTATTTGCCGCAACCGAACTCCACATATCGATTTCAGCCGATGCGTTGTTTTATATTGGAGAATTCCCGGTCACTAATGCACTGCTTACGGGTGCGATCGGTTCACTTATTGCGGTGATGATTTTATGGGTAGTTGCAGGTCGTGTAAAGCGTGGCAAGTACAACCGCTTTGTTGGCCTTGTGCAATGGGTGTTCGAAGGGCTTCTAAAACAAATCAACGACGTTATTCCAAGCAAAAAGATCGCTCGTACCATCACTCCCCTTGCGGTGACGATTTTCTTCGTTGTTCTTATTAACTACTGGCTTAGTGTGATTCCTGGGCTCGACTCTATTAAGTGGAACGGTATTCCGGTGCTTCGTAGTCCAACTGCCGACCTTAACTTTACCCTTGGGCTGGCGCTTATCACTGTCGTAACTGTACAAATTTATGCGGTAAAGCACCTTGGAAACTTTAAAAACCTCGGTCGCTATTTCCGTAATCCTTTCAAAGATCCAACCGGTGCTTTCGAGGGTTTCCTTGAGCTCATTGGTGAAGTATCTCGTGGTACAGCCCTTGCGCTTCGTTTGTTTGGTAACGCCTTTGCCGGTGAAGCACTCCTTGTCGTGATTGCTATTCTTACGAGTTACTTTGCAGCGGTTGTATTGCCATTCTTCCTTGCGTTCGAGCTCTTTATTGGGTTCATTCAGGCCTACGTATTCTTTATCCTCACGCTCATCTTTACCTCACTCGCCGTATCGCATCACGGCCCCGAAGAACCTGCTCACTCTCCTTCTGTTCATAAAAAGAACAAGGCTGCGGCCAAAGGGTGAATGATAAAATGATATATAATAGAAGTAAATAAAGGAGAATATTAACATGGATGCATTAGCATTTGGACTTACCTACGGATTGCCTGCACTTGGTGCTGCATTTGGTATTGGTTTTATTGGAGCCGCTGCGCTTAACGCACTTGGTCGTAACCCAGAAAAACTCAGCGACATCCGTACGCTTATGATTACTGCGATTGTCTTCGCCGACTCACTCGCGATCATCGGTATCATCGTTGCTATTATCGCTAAGTTCTTATAGGAGTTGACACTAGTGAATTTCCTCAATACCTTTGCCGAAGCTGCTGCGCCTGAAGGCGATGTCTTCAGTGCGCTTGGTATTGATTGGCGTTTGCTTATTTTGCAAACCGTTGCCTTCTTAATTCTCGTTGCGCTTCTTGCAAAGTTCGTCTACCCATGGCTCATGAAGTCAGTCGACGAACGCCAGAAAAACATCGAAGAAGCTGCAAATGCTGCCAAAAAGGCGCAAAAAAATGCAGCTGAAGCTGAAAGCGAAACTGCCGAATTACTTGCAACTGCACGTAAGGAAGCAGCTGAAATTGTCGCAACAGCAAAACTAGAAGCAACCGAAATGGTAAGTGCCAGCGAGGCACGTGCTAAATCGACCGCCGAGAAAATCGTTACCGACGCACATGCGCAGATTTCAAAAGATATCGACAAGGCAAAGCGTGAGCTTCACGACCAAACACTCGACCTCATTGCACTTGCAACCGAAAAGGTTGTTCGCAAGAAGCTCGATACAAAATCCGACGAAGCGCTCATTGTTGACGTGCTTAAGGAGGTTTCGTAAGTTATGGCCCGAAAGCTTTCACGCCGAAGTCTTGCCCAACACGTTGCTAGCCACATTGCTGCGGGTAAACCGCAAAAAGATGTCGCGCTGCAACTTGCCGCCTACCTTATTCAGTCTCGCCGTACAGGCGAATTAAGCGTGCTTATACGTGACATCAAGTATTACTTAGGTGAACACGGGCACGTTGCCGGAACTATTACCGCGGCGCATGATCTGGGCGCTTCAACCTTGAAAGCTATCGAATCATTTGCGAAACAAAAAACCGGCGCGAACAGTGTGTCGCTCGACGTTACTGTCGACGAATCACTTATCGGAGGGGTCAAGCTTGAACTCCCCGGCTACGAACTCGATACGACTATTGCCCGCCAACTTACCATCCTAAAGACACGATACAAGAAAGCCTAAGCAGGAACCATTATGAGCCAACTATCAATTACAGAACTATCAAAAGAACTACGAAGCGCCATTGAAAGCCTCGAATCGAAAGGTAACCTCGACGAAGTCGGTGTTGTCCTTCGTGTTGGTGACGGTGTGGCTTGGATTCACGGGCTCCGCAACGCTGGCTACAGCGAAGTTGTCCAAATTGAAACTGAAAACGGCGTTACCGAAGCGTTTGCATTGAACTTGCTTGAAGATGAGATCGGTGCCGTTCTCCTTGGCGAAGACTCTGAAGTAAAGGCTGGGCAAACCGTTCGTCTTAAGGGTTCTGTATTGACCGTTCCTGTTGGTCCTGAACTGCTTGGCCGCGTGGTTGACCCACTTGGTCGCCCGCTCGACGGTGGTGCTGCAATTAAAACAAAGCAGCAAGGCCTTGTTGAACGAAACGCGCCTGGTGTTATGGACCGTAAATCTGTCCACGAGCCACTTATGACCGGTATCGTTGCAATCGACGCGATGTTCCCAATTGGCCGTGGTCAGCGTGAGCTTATTATTGGTGACCGCCAAACTGGTAAAACAGCCCTTACTATCGACACAATGATCAACCAGGCGAAGCAAAACACTGGTGTTATCAACGTGTACGTTGCAATTGGCCAAAAGCGTTCAAAAGTAGCACGCCTTGTTGAGCGCCTCAAGCAAGAAGGTGTAATGGAGCAAACCATTATTGTTGCAACCAGCCCTTCTGACCCTGCGTCACTCCTTTATCTTGCACCATACGCCGCAACCGCTATGGGTGAATATTTCCGCGACAACGCGCAGCACGCGCTTATGATCTACGATGACCTTACGAAGCATGCTGTTGCCTACCGCCAGATGTCACTCCTTCTTCGTCGCCCACCAGGACGCGAAGCCTTCCCTGGTGACGTGTTCTACCTTCACTCTCGCCTACTTGAGCGTTCAGCAAAACTTTCTGACGCACTTGGCGCTGGTTCACTGACTGCGCTTCCAATTATTGAAACCCAAGCGGGTGACATTTCTGCCTACATTCCAACCAACGTGATTTCAATCACCGACGGTCAGATTTTCCTTGAAACCGACCTCTTCTACCAAGGTATTCGCCCAGCTATTTCTGCCGGACTTTCAGTATCTCGTGTGGGTGGTGCCGCGCAAACAGGTGCCGTGAAGTCAGTTTCAAGCCACTTGAAGCTTGGTCTTTCACAGTTCCGCGAGCTTGCAAGCTTTACTCAGTTTGGTAGCGACCTCGACGAGTCTACCAAGAACCAAATTGAACGCGGTCAACGCCTTACCGAACTTTTGAAGCAACACCAATACCAGCCAATGGCTATTTGGCAGCAAGTTGTAAGTATTGTTTCTGTAACGGCTGGTCACTTCGACAATGTGCCGGTTGCGAAAATTAAAGACGCTCAAAGTGCTACCTTGACTCGTTTTGCAAAAGACCACAAAAAGGATGCCGACACGCTTGAAACTGGTGCAAAGCCAACTGAAGAGATTTTGAAGGCGATTGAAACAACTGCTAAGGCCGCCGCTAAGGGATTTGAAGGATAATAATGGAAGTCGCTCCTCGTCTTACTAACGCTGCGAAAGACCGCATTATGCGTCAACGCAACGCCGATGATGAAGCGCTTAGGGCGCGGTACGCTTTTGGCGTGCAAGGGCCACTCGAACAGAGTACATCAGAACGAGAGCAAATGATTGTTCATAGTGGCATGAGGTGGTCGCGTGTAGCTGGCACGGTACTCGAAAAATTTTTCCTTAGAAATGTACCCGTTTCGGAAACTTCAGAAACGAGCGAGGTAAAGAACCATGCCTAATACTCAAGCGCTTAAGTCACGTATCCGCTCGGTCAAAAGCACCAAGCAGATTACGAAGGCGATGCAACTGGTTGCGGCCAGTAAGATGCGTCGTGCGCAGGAAGCCACGAAGGCCTCGAGCCCGTATACCGATGCGGCTATTCAACTATTGGCAAACCTTTCAAGCCACGCCTCGGTTAAAGACCATCCACTATTTACAAAGCGTGCTGTAAAAAGTCGCCTTCTTATTGTGATTGCATCTGACACGGGACTTGCGGGTGCGTTCAATAGCAACCTGACTCGTTTGTATGCACAGGAGCTCGTTGCCGATCGCGATAAAGGCGTGAAGAACAAGACGATTACGATTGGTCGTAAGGCTGCACAATTCGTATCACGGCTTAAAGACACCGAAGTGCTCGGTTCTTACCAGGATCTCTCTGACCGCCCAGACAGCGGTGCTTTGCACGCCATCCTTGATACGGCTCGCACGATGTTTACAAGCGGTGAAGTCGACGCAGTGGATATCATTTACACCGACTTCCTAAGTGCTGTTGTACAAAAAGCAACAACACTTCGTGTGCTTCCAGCAGGTACTGGCACGGAAAATGTTGCCGCTACCCATGCCATGGACGTGGTATACGAGCCAAGTACCCACGCGGTGCTTGACGGTGTCACCTCTCGTTTAGTCGGTGCACAGTTATATCAAGCGCTGCTTGATTCACGCGCAAGTGAATACAGTATGCGTATGATGGCTATGAAAAACGCCACCGATAACGCCACCGACCTGATTGACGATTTGACGATCGAAATGAACAAGGTGCGCCAGGGTGCGATTACCCAGGAGCTTGCCGAAATTAGCGGTGGTGTGGAGGCGATGGATGACTAATTTTGAACAGCAGGACGCGCCATTCAGGCGATTGCACGTAGCTGACGGAAATGTCGAGGATCTTCTGAGGGAATTGAATGATCGAAACCCTCGAGCACTGACCGAAGAATTGAGAAATCATCTCAACCAACACGAAGACAACGGCGATGCAGAGACGACTCCTAGTGCATCAAGGATCGAGACAATTGGTCGGATGATGGAAGAAAAAGCAATAGGCGCCGGGCGTAGAGGGCGGACAGAAGAAGATACGGTCCTACTTGCAGACACACTCGACGAACTGAATTTAACAATGAACGATCTGAGTATTGAAGAACTAAGCGAACTTGGGGACATAGAGGCCGGATTATACCAACGCTACATGCCAAGCAATGAAGAGGAGAATTATGATGAGTAAGACAACAACAGGAAAAATTTCACAGATCGTCGGTGTCGTCATTGACGCCGAGTTCGAAGGGAACATCCCTGCGATTAACGACGCCCTTACTGTTACTGTAGGTGATCGAACTGTAACCCTCGAGGTTGCACAGCACCTTAACGAAAGCACGGTTCGTGCGATTGCCCTTTCAAGCACCGACGGCTTGAAGCGCGGCCAAGAAGTTATTGCAACCGGTGCTCCTATTAGCGTGCCAGTTGGTGCTGAAACCCAAGGCCGCATGTTTAACGTGACTGGCGACCCAATTGACGGTAAGCCTGCGCCAAAGGGTGCGACCTCTCCAATTCACCGCGCTGCTCCAACGCTCGACGAGCAAAGCAGCAAAACTGAAATCCTTGAAACGGGTATTAAGTCTGTTGACCTTATCGCCCCTATTGTAAAGGGTGGTAAGGCCGGTCTGTTCGCTGGTGCTGGTGTCGGTAAGACCGTCCTTATTACTGAGCTTATTAACAACATCGCGAAGTTCCACAGTGGTAACTCTGTGTTTGCCGGTGTTGGTGAGCGTACTCGTGAAGGTAACGACCTTTACTACGAAATGGAAGAAGCCGGTGTGCTTGATAAGACCAGTCTCGTGTTTGGCCAGATGAACGAACCACCAGGAGCGCGTCTTCGTGTTGCGCTTTCTGGCCTTACGATTGCCGAAGCCTTCCGTGACGAAGGTAAGGACGTACTCCTTTTCGTCGACAACATCTTCCGTTACACTCAAGCTGGTTCTGAAGTTTCAGCCTTGCTTGGTCGCCTTCCTTCTGCCGTTGGGTACCAGCCAAACCTTCAAGAAGAAATGGGTGCCTTACAAGAACGCATTACCTCTACAAAGAAGGGTTCAATTACGTCCGTACAAGCTGTCTACGTACCAGCCGACGACTTTACTGACCCTGCGCCTGCTACTACGTTCGCCCACCTCGATGCAACCATCGTGATGAGCCGCGCACTAACAGAAATTGGTATCTACCCTGCAGTCGACGTGCTTGCCTCGACCTCTACCAGCCTTGACCCAGAAATTGTTGGTGAAGAACACTACCGCGTTGCCCGCGAAGTACAGCGTATTCTTCAGGAATACAAAGAGCTCCAAGACATCATTGCGATTCTTGGTATGGAAGAGCTTTCTGACACACAAAAGCAGACGGTTAACCGTGCTCGTCGTGTTCAGCGCTACCTTTCACAGGCCTTCTACGTGGCTGAAAAGTTCACCGGTAACAAGGGTGTCTACGTAAAGCTTGAAGACACTGTTCGCGACTTTGGCGATATTCTTGCTGGTAAGTACGACGATAAGCCGGAAGACTGGTTCTACATGGTAGATGGTACGCTTCGCGACAAGCTTGCCAGTGAAGCGGGTAAAAAGCCTGCAAAGGACGCTAAGTAATCACTATGATGCATTTGCAGCTTATCACTCTTGAAGGCGTTAGTGTCGACACCGACATTTACGAGCTGATAGCACCGACCGAAGTCGGTGAGATTGCTGTATTCCCTGGACACGAGTCATTGGTGACATTGGCTGCTCCAGGTGCTTTGGCGGTTCGTTTTGAAAAGAAAGACAAAGACAGCGAGCTCGAATACTACGCAATTAGCGGTGGAGTGATCGAAATCAACCCAGGCGAAATTCGCATCTTGGTTGACGAAGCAGACCGCGGCGATGAAATTACTGAAGCCGAAACAAAGGAAGCACTCGAACGTGCTCAAAAGTTGAAAGCCGAAGCAAAGAGTCAAGTTGACCTCGAAAAAGCTTCACAGCTGATCGACCGTTCGATGGTGCGCCTGCGCGTTGCCGAACTACACCGACGACGCCGTCGCTAATAGCAAAAAACACCCGGATATGTTCCGGGTGTTGGTTTTTTAATGGAAAAAGAAGGTAGTATGTCGCACGAATACACGTCACTTGAACCTGAGCCATTTGAACGAGGTGTGCAGCCAGAAGCGGCCATGCAACCGCGCGAAAAAGCTGATTTTTATAAAGGCTTGTACCCTATTTTTAAATTCGGGCTTGATATGAAGTTCGATCGTGAGGTGTCGGGCACTGAAAACATCCCCGATCAGCCAGCTATCTATGCGCCAAACCATATTCGACTCGCCGATTCCCCACTGGTTGCTGCCAGCTATACCGAGGCAACTGGGCTACCAATGCGATTTGTGGCGAAGCAGGAATATTTTGACGGCAAAGGCATAAATGACAACGGTAAATTCGGTAAAACTATGCAGTGGCTTATGGAGCATAGTTATATGATTCCGGTTGAACGCGAAGGTAAAAATCCACGTGCGTTTCAGCAATTACAGACGACGGTTGGCGCTCGCATTGAGCATGGCGACGCAGTTGCGCTTCACCCAGAGGGCACTCGCAGTGATGACGGCAAGCTCCATAAGTTTAAGAGCGGCGCATCGCGTATTGCCATTGCACTCTCGGTGCCGATTGTTCCGGTTGGGCTGGTGTATACCGAATATAGTAACCGCCGAAAAACACACGTTGCTATTGAGTTTGGTCAGCCTATTATGCCAGAAGAATACAAGACGCTCCCCTACTCACTTTTCCCGGCACGCCAAAAGGCCGAACATTTTATTCAGGTTGCCGAGGATCGTGTAGCTGATATAACCGGCATGCCGCAAAGTGGTATTTTTGCGCAACTTCGTAAAAATCGTCGTCAGCAAAGTCAAAAACGCGACGACCAGTAGTTATTGAGCTCGGTAAGAAGTAAGGAGTTCGCGCACTTCGTCGGTGCTCGTAGCGTGCATGAGTTTTTCGCGGAGCTCAGCTGCGCCAGGAATCTCGCGCACATAAATCTTAAAGAAACGCTTTAGCGGTTCAAACCTTCGTGGTTCGAGCTCTTCGTTGTACTTATCAAAGAGGTCAAGGTGGTAGCCAAGGAGGTCAAGAATTTCTTCACGGGTTGGCTGGTAGCCTGCAGTAAAGGCATAGGGGTTAGTAAAGACGCCACGGCCAATCATAACACCGTCAATTCCATACTTTTCGGCAAGTTCAAGGCCGTGTTGGCGGTCGAGAATGTCACCATTAATCGTTAATAGCGTCTGCGGAGCAATTTCGTCGCGCAGTTTTTTAATTTCAGGGATAAGCTCAAAGTGAGCGTCTACCTTGCTCATTTCTTTGCGGGTGCGAAGGTGGATAGTGAGGTTCACGACATCTTGTTTGAGGATGTGCGTCAGCCAGTCGCGCCATTCATCTGGCTTTACGTCGCCCAGACGGGTCTTTACGCTCACGGGTAGCCCAGCTTCTTTTGTGGCGGCAATAAGCTCAGCTGCGAGCTCAGGTGTGCGAATAAGGCCACTTCCACCACCACTTTTGACTACAGATTTGTCGGGGCAGCCCATGTTGATGTCGATTCCCTTGAAGCCAAGTTCTTTCATGCCCTGCGCCATTTCGCGGAAGTGTTCTGGTTTTGAACCCCAGATTTGTGCCACCATTGGGTGCTCGTCTTCGGTAAATGCTAAACGACCGCGGGTACTATGAATGCCTTTAGGGCTACAGTAGCTGGCGGCATTCGTAAACTCAGTGAAAAAGATATCTGGCGCACCGGCTTTTGCTACGACGTGACGAAAAACAACATCAGTCACCGCCTCCATTGGAGCCAGGATGAAAAATGGTTTTGGTAGGTTGTTCCAGAAATTATTCATACGTTCCTATTATCTCACATAAAAAAACACTCAACGTTTACCGCAAATTATCTATGGCGTGTGCCATGGGTTTGTAGTGAAGGTTGAGTGGACAGAGATAGTGCATTGTCCTGTTTTTGCGCCGTCATGAGGGCGTCCACTCCTAATTGCTAACTCCTGGTTGCGCACGTCGACTGGTGTCGGGTGTTGCCACAGGTGCTGCAAGTGTGTGTCTTGTGATTGACACTGAGGTATGGGCAACAGCCCTTGCAGCCTGACGTCATGTACGTCTTGCTACCCCTGTAATCGCCGTCGCTGGCCATTTTTCTCCCAAGAATAGGACTAAAAAGGGACAAGACGTCCAGCCCAGCCAGAGCCGGGGCTGCCATAGCCAGATTCGGTTGTCTGAACTGGACGCCTTGCGTGGGATACCAAGGAGCTTCGATGCTCAATGGTGGGGTCCCCCCGATGCTGATAATTCCCCTCACCAGCAGCGGGAGTTTACTAAGTTGGACGGAACCGCCAGAGCCACTCGACTTCTCGGGTGGAGGCCTGAGGGGGATCTCCGAAGGAGAGCCCTGACGGTCCCGTTTAGTCCGCGGGGTCACCTTGGGGAGGTGAACCGAACCACATGGGGGAGGGATTCGGTATTTGCGGACCTCTTTTGCACTATCTCTGTCAAAGTTCGAATAGACAGAGAGTTGTGGCAAGCCGAAACCTCTTCTGTTGGGTATCCCCCATAAGAAGAGCCGTCGGCATGCCGCAGCTCTATCTGTCTATACTCTACTATTATAGCATGTTTTATACTATTTCGTCAATGAGGTCCTGCTCAAAGGCAAGTACGCCTTTGTAATCTTCAGAGTACTGACTTGTGTCTGGGAGGTCGAGTGCGCAAATCTTTTTCCACACTGCTTCAATGAGCTTTTTGGTGCGTTCGATATCTTCTGTTGAAAGATCGAGCGGTAGAACAATGCTCTCACCTGCTGGCGTTGGCTCAACGAAAGCGAGCTGCCCGTGCGTTACTGTAAAGGAGTGGTACTCAGCTGAATTTTCGGTAAGTATTTTATAAAACACTAACTGCTGTTTGTACTTATGGAGTTTCAGTTTTGTTGCGTCGGTTCCCTTTTCCCAGGCAGCCGAAGGGTGGCCGGTTTTGTAGTCGGTGACGGTGATCGTTTTCTCTTCTTTGTTAACGTCAATCATATCGAGCGACCCTGTGAGCTTTGCCTCACCACAACGAACGTCTTGGTAGCTAAAACCAACCTCGGCTTTTTGAGTCGGTGTAACCGGGAGTACACCCGATCCCATGAATGCTGGAATATGCTCGCTTCCCTGCTGCAAATAATGTTGAAAATCACTCGGTGCCATACGCTCTTTGGTAAGTGCGACTTCAAAGTCATGCAAGGTGTCTTCGAGGGGTTTGACTTGCCCGGTTGCGGCCATATGTAAATGCGCTTGCTGCATAGCAAAGTGCACTGCAGTACCGTATGATGCTGGAGCGGCCTTGCTTTTAGGGAAATGGAGCAAGTTGTTGAGTAGGAAATGTTGCGGACCACCACGCGATACGTCGAGGAAGCTGTTGAGCGAGGTTGCGCTGAGCTTGAACTTTTCGATTTGAGGAGCCAATAGAGTTTTGAGTTCTTGAGTTGGGGTGACGAGTGGTTGATACCAGGCGAGTTCAGCGGTTTCGATGGTCTGCTGATCAGTCGCTTCTGCTGCTTCGATGACCGGGAGCTCAACCTGCATAAGGAATCCGGCTTCGAAGGTTTGTTTATTGCCATCGTTAGCTTCAGAGTATGTGAGGATAAGGTTTTGCTTGGCGCGGGTCATGGCAACGTAGAATAAACGCAGACGCTCATCGGCAGTATTGCCGGTTGGAGCGAGCGGTAGGTTTTCGGGGTAGCTAATAGAACGGCTTTGGCCGCGGACGCTTTGACCCCAGACGGAATCGACGGCGTTAAATACGTACACAGTGTCAAACTCTAGCCCCTTAGACTTGTGGGCGGTCAGAAGTTGCACGGCCGGCGCATCACTAGCTAAGGTGTACCCCTTGACACTAATACCAATATTCAAGCGTCGGTGTAGTTCTATAAATTCTATAAACGATGCAAGGCTAAGGGTTTCTTTAGGGCTATATTCGCGAAGTCGCGCACGAATAGCACGAAGTGCACCAAGGTAGGCCAAATATTCTTCAGGATGTTCGGCTAATGACTCTGGCGAAAAGAAGTAGGTGAAGTAAGGGCTTTCACTTGTTTCATCTTGCGAGCGCCCCATAAGCGCGTCGATCATCGGTTCAAGTGCAAGGCTTGATGATTCCTGCGCCCTGGCAGTAAGCCATTCATGAATAGCGGTAAATGCTGGCGTAGAATCCATAACCTCTGCCCAGTTTTGACGGTTAGTGTACGCGTCGAGGCTCAGGCGCCAGAGGCTTTTCGGTGATATATTCCAAGCAGGATGCGCAAGGAGCTCGGGAAGGAGTTCCTGTACGAGATCGTGCTTACCTTCAGCAAGCGCAAGTACCACACGTGCCACTTGTTCGAGTGCCATAATTGGGGCGGTGTCGAGAACATTTTCATCGCGTTCGTAACGAACTGGTACTTCAGCATGGTGAAAAAAAGGCAGCAGCGATTCAATATCTTTATGACGACGCGCCAACACGGCAATTGAAGACGGATTCACACCTTCGGTAATTCGACGTTGAATATCGCGAACAATTTGGTGACGTTCATTGTCGATGCCGCTCGCTTTTAGCACTGTTACTGTACCGGCGTCTTTTTTATGTGCCGAGAGCTTTTTGTCGAGATCTGGGTCGCGAGCCTCGAGGCGGTCGGTACCTTGAACTATCACGCCGCGTGACGCTTCAAGGATTGAGGCGCCCGAGCGATAGTTATTCGTGAGCACAATTTTTTGATGGCTTGGGTAGGTGTCGGAAAAATTTAGGATGTTGCTAATGTCGGCACCTTGGAACCCGTATACGGCCTGATCATCGTCGCCCACTACCAAAATATTTGGGTTACCTTCGTTGACTGGGTTGTCGGTGAGGCTATGCAAAATACGAAGCTGCGCTAAGTTGGTGTCTTGGAATTCGTCGACCATGGTGTAGAGGTATTTTTCTTGAAGATTAAATTTAAGTTCATCGTTTTCTTCGATGGCGTGCACGACTTGCATAATCATGTCGTCATAGTCGAACAGGCCAAGTTTTTCCATGCGAAGCAGGTATTCGTAGTAAATATACGTAAAGGCGCGTAGTTTTTCGAGGCGCTTTCGGTCTTTAAAAACGAGTTCTTTGGCGGCATTGCGCTCGGTGCGGGCTGATTTCCAGGCTGAGATAGGTTTTGTGGGGTGACCGAGCGTTTCTTCGAGCATTGTAGCGAGCGAATCGGCAATAATATGCGCCAAAGGAGTTACTTCTTGTAAAGATTCTACGGTATTGGCGTGCTCGCGCACTAATTCGTAGGCATCGCGCAGTTGGTCGGCGGTACTCTTTCCTACTCGTTCGCTCAAAATTGGCATAAGAATACGCTCAATGTGGTCAAGTGACAGCTCGCTCTGTTTAATAACCGCTAAAAGCTCGTCGCTTGTAAGGGCGCTGGTGCGTTTAAGCTCAGAAATGACCTTTTTAGCGTCAGACAAATGCGTGTATTCGCCATTCATCATGCTTGCTAGTGGATGCGTGCGTTCGAGTTCTTCAAAGATACCGCGTAGTACTTCGTATTGTTTTAAATCATCGGCGGGTTCAAAAAGTGCGTTACGGTAAAAGTATTCACGATTAAGACCAAGAATTTCGCTACCAAAACTGTGGAAGGTGTGGATCGCTACTTTGTAGGCATCTTTACCGATAATGCCAAGGAGACGTTCACGCATGGCAGACTGGCCGCTCTCGGTGAATGTAAGCAAGAGAATATTTTCAGGAAGCGTGTCGGTCTTTTGAAGAATATTCGCCACGCGTACACTAAGGAGCTCGGTTTTACCGGTGCCCGGCCCAGCAACCACCATCACTGGCCCATCGATAGTATCGACGGCGAGTTTTTGGGCATCGTTGAGCTGGTCGTAGCGTTTTTTGAATTCCATTGCTCTTAGTATAGCACCAGGGGGTGAGCGAAATAACTCAGAAGTGGTACAATATGCCTATGAACGACCAAATGTACGATGATGTCGCTATGGAGCGCCAGATCAAAGATGAATTTGGTGTTGCTATCGAGGTGGAGTCGGTAATTGCACGCCGCATGCCCGTTGGGCGAAGTGTTGAAGCGTCGCTTTTTCTGACTTCTAAAAAGCAACTCTACTTATATATTCACGGCGAAGCGCCACTGCTGCTTTCGGATGTGAAAAAAATCGTATCGCGCGCCGGGCTCCACGCTGAAATGTTCTTGCCACCAAAAGGTCGACCGCACTATTTTGACGAAATCGGTACCCAAAAGTTTCGCGAAATGTTTCCGAGCCGTAGCTCGGTAACCGACGAAGACATTGTATTCTACAGGACCCTTGCTCCGTATACGCCCGCCTTGGTGCTTATTCGTGAAGTGAAGAACGGTATTATCTACCAATACGACGCCGATGCAACAGGCGGATGGCGTCCGCACGCAAAGTTTAGTTATCGTCGCATAATGACGAGCTAAAAATACCCGCCGTATAGGGCGGGTATTTAGTTACGGATTATCGGTAATACCGCCTGGTTCGAACGGTTCATCGCTACCACCGTTTATCTTTGCGTCAACAGCAGAAAGATTAAGCGATGCTGCAATGCCTCCGATGAAATTAAAGGCAGCATCACGATTGTATGTAAGCGCGTTACTTGGCTGACGGAGTGCTATGAGGATGTTTTTACTGCCTGGTAGCACACGGTACATAAATACCTTTGTCTGCCCATTGTTTTCTGTGGCTTCACCAAAATACGCAACTGGACTCGAGCCGGCAACTTCAGACCAATCTTCACCAACAATCTCTACCTTGCCACCATTTTCGTCGCCAACCATGTAATCGTAAACAGACGTTGTGAGTGTATTAGCGTTTGATTCTTTGGTTGAGAATTTAAACATACAGCCCTCACCAGTAGTACCGTTGAGTTGCTTTTCGCCAATTCGCTCTCCTTCTTGAATGGTAATGATTCGGTCGGCTTCAAGACTTTCTTTTATAGTATTCGTGGTAGTTAATTCACATGCCCCGTAGTGCGGCGCTTGCTCGACGCTTACTGTCGTGTCGATAACCTCTGGCGTTTGGTTGTTGTGCCAAATAAGGTAGCTAATGCCACCGATAATAGCAACGAGCGCGACGATAATAACAATGATGATAGTGCTATTTAGCTTATGAGATTGTTGTCTTTTTGCTGTCATGATTAGCTACACCCCGTACACTTATATCTACTAATAACCCTAAACGATGCGGTACCTGTGGTACACCCAAGCGGTACTGTATACGTTACGATAACACCTGGGCTTGAGGCGCCTTTCCAGCTTATACCGTCGCTTGTGGTGCTGTCTGCTAGCCAGCTCGTAGATGCAGAGAGCTGCCTGGCGGAAATGGTTGGGCGAACAGACCCACAAACGGCGTTCCAGTTGGCGTTAACGCGGCGACCACAAAATCCATAGGCACATTCGTCGGCACCAAATGAGATCGAAAGGTTCATACCGGCGCGGCTATGGCTTTGGCTGTTGCTTGAGTTGCGATAACTACTAACGATCGAGCCTTTTTGGCAGCGCACCGATGCGGTGAGTGTGACACTCTGTCCTGGGGAAAGGTTGTACGTTACCGCAGAGTAGCCAGTACCAGACACCCAGTTGCTGCCATTTACTTTCCATAGGTAGTATTTTGTCGTGCCCGATGCACACACGGCCGATGCGGCACTTGTTGTAATGGCAGTACTACTGGTTGATTTGGTAATGCTGAATGCTGCCGGTGCGTTAATTGGTGTCGTGCCATTGACGGTTGAGGATGCAGCACTTTCGAGCCCAGATGCAGCCGCGTAGACCTTAAAGTAGTGGCGGGTACCCTGTAGAATACTTGATGAAATAGCAAGGCTCGTGTTTGAGGTTGTGGCTGAATATGTATTTGCTGCAGTGGTTGTGCCGTAGCGCACAATGTAGCTGGTTGCACCGGCTGATGCGTTCCATGAGATGGTATATTGTGTTGCCGAGTTTACGGTTGCCGATACACCGGTAGGTGCACCCGGAATCGTCACACTCGATGCGGTATTTGACCAAGGGCTAGTGTCGCCAGTTGTTGCGGCTTGAACACGGAAGTAGTATTGATCACCTACTGCAAGTCCGGTTGAAACATGCGAGAGTGCGTTGAGGTTAGAATAGGTTGCGAGCCCAGTAGTAAACGTGCTGTTTGTGGCGCGTTGTAGTGTATAGCGTGTAGCGGAATCGGCTTCGTCGGCCGCTGTCCAGCTAGCGGTTATTTGTGAAGTTGAGTTCACGACGGTTGAAATAGTTGGTTGACCAAGCTCTTTCGTTTCAGCGCTTGCAACGTTAGACCACTCACCTGTTTCGCTTGGTGTGTAAGGGCGAACCCTGAAGAAATACTCGACGCCTGGTGTTAAGCCGGTAGCAGCTGTACTTGACCCCGTTGTATTGCTTGACACTAATCCCGATGAAAATGTGTCGTTTGTAGCACGCTGTAGTGTGTACCCGGTTGAGTTGAGTACTGTTGACCAGTTAACATTAATTGCGGTAAATCCGTTCACTGCTGCGGTAACGTTCACTTGTCCTGATGTTGCAATGTTGGCATTGCGGCGGCTGTCGAGTTCGCGAATTGCATTGTCCCTTTCGCTTCGGTAGCGAAGTTTGTAAGAAAGACATGCCACGCCGCTAGTACACGTACTACTGCCGTCGCCAACGTATTGAATAAAGTCGGTACCAGTTGTGGCGAGGGTGGCGTTACAACGGATTGAATTGGAGCCTGTTTCGTCGGGCACGAGAAGCGCAGATTGGTCGATACCTTTTAGTGTATTGTTCGCAACCGTTGCACCGGCGGCGGTGATAGCGGTACAGCCTGGATATTCACCGTTTTTGTCGAAGTATTTTTCGAGCGCTTCGGCAATGGTTGTAACGTTCGCCTTACGTTGGTTGTCGCGGCCATTCTGAAGATACTGGTTTAATCCCAGTGTTGCTACGGTCGCCAATATTGCAATAACAACAATGACGATAATCAGCTCGACAAGTGTAAATCCCCTCCGGTTTGTCATGGATTAATTGTACCATAAGCAGTTCTGTTTGGCGGAAAATATGATACAATAATGAACGTTCGTTTGTGGATATTTTCCACAAGCAGTACTGGGGATTGGCCAAGTGGTAAGGCAACGGGTTCTGGTCCCGTGATCGGGGGTTCGAATCCCTCATCCCCAGCCAAGTTTGATTTAAAGCCGTTTGATGCATAATATCGAACGGTTTTTTGTATTCCCACCTCAGTTGATCGTCAAAAAGTGTCAGGTTCGAAAATACTATATTTAGCAGTTCCCTCCTTTTATCAATCTTCGAACCAAGAAGGGTTAATGGTGCTTGATGGGCTATGTCCATTATTCGCTGAATATTCTCGTAGAACTCGTCTGATGCTGTTCCTATGTTCGCTATTCGCTGTTCAATATCCACCTGTTTTGAACGCATATCATTCATCTTTGATTCGTACTGAGATTTATCAATTCCACCGTCAATGTAAATATCAAATAACCGTTCTTGACGTGTGCTGATTTTCGAGAGTTCGGTCGTTAATAGCCCGTACTGAGCTTTACGGTATTTTACTTTATCTTCGTTAGATTTTTTCAACGAGAGCATAACTTCCTTGAATTGCTCGTCGTTGGGCTGTATTGCGGCAAGGGCTTTCTGTAATTGTTCTGTTATTTGTTCTTCTGTGACGTATTTTGCGCCATGTTTACCACGTGATTGGGTGCAGTGATAATACACGATGCCTTTTTGCTTCTCGACAGTAATACGCATACCGCAATGACCGCACGTTAATAAGCCTCGATAGAAATATGGAAGTCCGCCGTATTTTCGGGGTTGTTTGTTTGCGCGTTCTCGGACTAACTGCACTTCATCGAAAAGCTTCTTAGTGATGATTGGTTCGTATCTGTGCGGATATAACTTACCTTTCACGCGCATGACGCCGTAATAGAATGGATTTTTTAGAATCCTATCTATTTGGCTCGTGGCCATGTCTACGGCGTACTCCGTCCGCAGTTTCGCTTTGATCTGGAGGAATGAGTATGAACCGGAGGCGTACCAAGTATACATATCGTAAACGATATGTTTGGTAGCCTCGTCCGGTTCAATCTCCTTCCTTCCCTCCAAAGAATCAAAGTTTCGATATCCTGCGGGGGCTTGACCTGACCACTCACCGTTCAGCCACTTCTGTTCAGTTCCTCGTTTGACGTTATCGCTTAGTTGGGTAACGTAACTTTTGGCGAACATCACGCCCATATCCCAACGTAGAATATCGGCGCTGTTTGAGCTGTCGGAAATGATGAGACCTTCGCGGATGAAGTGAATCTCTAGCATGCCAGCTCTTCGAAGTTCATCTAACTGAACAGACTCCTTAAAGCTTCGTTGAACTCGGTCGATTGTATCGGCGACAAGTGCGACACGTTTTTTACTTTTACGAATACTTGTCAGGATTGCTGAGAAATCTTTTCGAATGGCCTTCGTGGATGACTCAACGACCTTATGTACTTCAATATCGGTAAAGCCTTTTCGTTCAGTGTATTCTTGCAATCTGCGAGTTTGAGCAGGAATGGAGTTGTTTTCCTCCTGCTCGCGGCTAGATACTCGGGCTAATAGGATTGCTTTCATTGTTTGCTCCCAACTAAAAATGGACGGTTGTGGCAACCCAAATCAGACATTCCGAAGAATACTTTTCTGGCACAACCGCCCATTAAGAGCAGAAATGAAAATATCTCCGGAAAATTATGTTTAATTTGGGTTGCTCTTTGATTATACATCTTCGCTATCCTCCTCTTCAATTTCTGTGAGTGTTTCAATGTATGCCCTGAATGCATCAATCTCTTCTTGCGTCATACTCATGGCAAAAATATCTCGATTCGTTTGTTGTCAAAGAAAAGATATTTTCCATGTGACATTTCAATAAGGTGGTCGGGCGTTACGGCGAAAAACCACTCTTGCGGATTCTCGATAACTACTGGCTTATTGAGTCCTCGTGATGACCAGTAGCGCTTCTTGTTCTTGAAGGTTGTCATATCCTTTTTCAGGTACTTAAGCAGGTAAAACCCACTTTTGATGCGATCTTCCTCTGTATCGCCAATGAAGTACACCAGGCTATACCCTAGGGTAAAGTTTGGAAAATCGTAAACAAGTCTGCGACCCTTTCTAAGATGCTTGCCGGTTCGTGGGTTTATAACTGGCACAAGTATTCCTTTATAACCTTTTATCAGCGCATGGTAATGAAGTGCCTTTGGCCTGTCATCATGGATACACTTGGTTACCTTTGTGTTTACACATTCTTCACATTTCTTGTGGAGTTCGGAGACTATCACATACTGGAAGCCTTTATCTTGTTTTCGTTGACGCTTGAGCCAGCCTGTCATTTTATCTCGTGATTTTTTGTCGTCGAACCTGTTTTCTTTGAAGCTGAAGGTTGCGAAGAGTTCAAAGACATTCGATAGTGCTATATCTTTTACAGTCGTGAAAGAGCGCCTTCTTGACCTTTCGAGCTTCTCTTCTTCACTTGTTGGTACAGGTGCACCTGACGAATTGCGAGGACTTGATAGTTCATACCCCTCTTCGATTTTTTCGTAAGGATCATTGGGTATGTATATCTCAGTTGAACTTAGGTAGGTTTTTTGACGAGCATTCACAAAGTATGTGATGTCTATTTTTAACTTTGGAGCATAGGCTTTATCATCCATGCTTGAACCCCTTATGTGTCCTATTAATCAAGTTATAGGACACGTCCCAGTGTGGACGCCTCGCTCCATAG
>JBOHNV010000007.1:0-45075 GCA_050730895.1 Candidatus Microsaccharimonas sp. | reverse complement strand
TTTATATCATTGCCTTCCGCGTCTTCCGTTGGGAGTAATTGACTATTTATAGTGTTTATGCTATAATAGACATTATGACAGAAATGCACCCAGGCTACGGAAACGAACCTCTAGAAACCCCTTTCGAGGATGGTAAAGTATTGCACGATACTGAACTTCCTGAGTATGACTCGCAAGACGAACATTTTGCTGCTGTTGACCGACTTTCTGACCTTGGTGTTGCTAACTATGCTGACGCCGCGAAGCGACTTGGATACAGTGCAGAAGATTACGAAACGACCGACGCTTCTTCTGGCATCGATACAGACAGCGAGATCGATGCACTTTTCTCTATGTCGAACGAACACCGTACTCCAGCCCCTGGTGCTTCGGTAACACTTCGTGAGCGTGCGTATGCCGTGGGAAGTCTTATGGATGGCGTTTCGATGCAAAACAAACTCTCTGGCGCTACGCGTAGTAGTGGGTTAAGCCGATACAAAAACCCAGCCGAAGTTTTGAACGGTATGAAGCAAAAAGCCGAGGGCTATCGCCGAGATGAGTCACGTGCTGTTGAGCTGCTCGCGAAAACGGCAGCCCTTCGCGCTGTTGGCTTTAACGAAGCCGAAATTGCTGCATCAGAGGCGGGGATTCGCCGTAACTTATCAAAAGTACGCGGCACAGGTGCTGCGGCAGTACGACTTCGCAATAAACAAAAGAATGTCACGGCAAAGACCTCAAAAAAGGTTACCGGCTACTAATAACAAGACCGCTCCGAAAGGGGCGGTTTTTTGTTTTAGGCTAACCTTCTAATTTAGAGAAGCGGGGGATTTCTTTTCCATTGACAACAACGGTTTCAAAGAACATATCGTATGGCCGTACCCAAATAGTGAAGGGTTCATAAAGAGATTTGTAGATGATGAGTTTTTCTTCGGTTTCGGTATGAATACCTTCGCCAAGAACTTCGTATTCGTTGCCTTTGTAATGGCGATAGCGTCCAGTGATGTCGGGGTTTTTCATGCAGGTTACGGCCTTCCGAAAGCTGGTCGCCCAAGTTTTCTTGCCATAGCAACGAGCTCAATTTGTTCCTCCGGATCGAGGTTCTCGGTTGAGTTCTTACAGCCTCTAAAGAGTGCGTTTACTTCAGGCGGGAGCGCAGATGCGCCAAGGTGTACGATGACGTTAGGCGAGAGTACGGTCCAATCTTCTCGGTCCTCGAACCCGTCTTTCGCCTGCAGATCACCATTAAACAGGGCCTTCACGCCTCGGTAGGGGTCTCCTTCACATCTTCCACACATATTTCAGAGTATAGCATGGAGGTGATGGTTTTATTTGCTTTTCGTCCTTTTGGACTCATCGGCATAACTGCACAGTTATGGAAGCAAAATGACAAGCAGGGCAGAATGGTCTAGGGGCGGGGTGTGTTTGAAGCACCCCGCCCAAGAAAACCAACAGCTGTGAAGTTACTGCTTCACGGTGAAGTACGGCATGCCGCCGGGCAGCATCCCCCACATTTCGCGGGGCATGAGGTACTCGACCTCTTTGATGGCGATGCCCAGCTGAACCAGCTGCTCCATGGTCAGGTGCATGCCGGTCCACTGGTTTCCATGGCGGTCGACACATGCTTCGAGGAAGCTCCAGCCACCTTGGCCGCTGCTTTCCTTGAAGGTGTCGGGGAGTTCTGCCAACAGATCGTGGATCTCTTGGCGATGCTCCTCGATTCGTTCGGGCTTGAATCCGACGGTGCGAACGATGCCTTCGGCCGCGATGTGGCCACTGGTGTCCTCCCCCTCTTTGTAGAGGCAGTCTATGAAGATAGCCTCTACACGATCCGGTGTGAGGATGCTGGTTTCCGTGGTCATAATAGACCTTTCTGTTTGCTTGTCAAAGAACTCGTAAATGAAATATATCCACCTCAACGAGATGGATATATTATAGCATAAAATACGCTATTTATCAATGTTAGGCACGTATAAAATCAATCTGGTGGGGCTGGATGGAATCGAACCATCTACCAAGTGGTTATGAGCCGCCTGCTCTAACCGATGAGCTACAGCCCCGCTTGGACAATTATACCCCAGATCAATCTGTTGGGCTACAGTAAGGGTGGTATAATAACACCAGTAAGGCTTACGCTTTTTGCGCTATGGACAAGATTAATCCGCGAAAAATCATCTACACGATTCGTCACAAGTATCTGACGTTTAATAATCTTGTCATTGTAACGGCGTTTTTAATTGCTGCTGGTTGGGTGTGGGGGTCGCTTCAGGTGATGCAACGCAACTATGGACTACAAAAAGAAGTCGACTACAAAAAGCGCCAGTTGGAGTTGGCGGAACTGCAAAAAGAGAGCCTTGAACTGCAAAATCGCTATTATGGAACCAATGAATATAAAGAGTTAGCGGCGCGTGAATCACTTGGGCTGGTAATGCCGGGCGAACGAGTCCTTATATTGCCCGAGAATTCGGTAGCAGCACTAGAGGCAGATAAAAAGGCCTCGAGTACGGGAAGCGCGCAGGCAATTCCACAAGAAACCACCAGTAACTTAGAGCAATGGTTGAATTTCTTATTTGGTGGGTACAGTAAGAGTATTGGTACCGACGACACCGAAGCGTCGTAACTCACGCCGTGAGTGTTCTTATTTTTTCTTTACTTCGGCGCGAAGCTTTTCAATCATAAGTTGTGTCTTGAAATGCTCTTCGTCTTGTTTTCTAAACAGTATGGCGGCGAATCCAGAGATAAGCAGTGCCTGCGTGGCGAGTTGCAGCCATTCTGACTGCCAGTTTTCAAATGTTGACGCCCAAAATTGCGGCCAGAATTCTTCCATTTGGAAGACCTGCCCGTGCTGCTTTGCCTCTTGCTGCTGCACAATAAGTTGGTTGCCAAACTGCCCAGCCCAGCTTGCTATAAAGAATGCAATAAGGATAAATACTGCACCCCAGTTGCGCCAAAACGTATTCTTCTTTCGATATTCTTGTTCCATAGCTACCTCCTATACCTTCTAGTGTAGACCTCTCGAAAGGAAGTAGCGACTTTGCTGACTAAAAACAAAAAAGGCTCCGAATCAAGTTCGAAGTCTTTCTTGGTAGCGGGGGTAGGATTTGAACCTACGACCTTGTGGTTATGAGCCACACGAGCTAACCGGGCTGCTCCACCCCGCGGCACATATACAATATTAACAGATGTATGAGTTTTTTTCAACCCACCTAGGGCTACAGGTCAAAGAGGGTGCGGATCTTTCTTGTAAATACAATGCAGCAATTTCGTGAGTAATCGATAAGCTTTTCTTTTCGTAGAGCACTGAGCGTTAAAGAGGTTGTTTCACGGGTCGACCCAATAAGGCTCGCAAAATCAGCGTGGGTGAGGACGAGCCCGTGCTTACAAAGATCGACCGCATCGTCGGCGCTAACGCGTTCAGCAAGATACAAAAGTGTTAACAATAGCCGGTCTTTAACACTGCTCGCGTCAATTGCGTCGATACGTTGTAGAAGATCGTCGTAATGATCTGACATTCCTTTTGCGATTTCTGCCATGAGCTCGGGGCGTTCGTTTGCTAAGTCAAGGAACTGCTGTTTGTCGAGCTGATAGTAGCTTCCGTCGGTAAGAGCTGTGTAGAAAAAGCGCAATGTTCCTGTTTTTACAAAAAGCTTTTCGGTAGGGACGAGGTCATAGCGTCCAGTAATCCACACGAGCCGCTCCACACCATCGTTATTAATAGAGGTAACCTTTACGTATCCAGTACGGAGCGCCATAAGTGTATCGCTTGATTCGCCCCTTTGAAGTAACACCTCTCCACGCTGAAAGGTTTTAAGGGGTGTGTCTTTTATATACTCCACAATATCCATACTACGCAGTACTATAGCAGATTATTGTAAGATATCTTACATACCAGATAACAAACACTCTCTAGAATGAAACTACTATAAAGCTACATAAGGAGAAACATATGAGCTATCAATTTATTCCTACCAGGGTACACGGAGCACTCGATTACATCGTCGGAATTGCGCTTATTATTGCGCCATGGTTGTTCGGTTTTATGGAAGTTGGCGGTCCGGCTGTCGTGATCCCGATGGTATTGGGTGTTGGACTCATCGTATATAGCCTGTTTACAAAGTACGAATGGGGTCTGGTTAAGGTGCTCGGTATGCCGTACCACTTGATAATTGACGTTATTGCCGCAGTATTTCTTGCAGCTTCGCCATTTATCTTTGGCTTTCACACCGAAGCTCCAAACGCGTGGGTTCCACATGTCGTTGTCGGTATAGCGGTTATTCTCGTTGTTATCTTCTCTCAACGTCAGCCAGCTACAGCAGTAGAAGGCTAGAAATACTTCGAACTTCAATAAACACTGCGTCAAAAAGGCGCAGTGTTTATTTTATGAGCTTTTGTGCAGCAACGCGCACGGCTTCAGACCAAGAGAGGAAGGCATGTGGCGTATCGGCGAGTTGCGAGGCAGTGAGACCATGCTTTACGGCAAGGCCAACTTCGTGAATCAGCTCGGCAGCGTGTGGCGCCATGATGGTTCCACCAATAAGCACGCCCTTTTTATCGCTGATAAGCTTCACGAAACCATCGCGGAAATCAGCGGTGTTGCTACGAGCAATAATACTTAAAGGGGCAATCGCTTTATTGATAGCAAGGTCGCGGCGGCGGCAATCGTCTTCGCTTAGCCCAACATGGGCGATTTCTGGAAAGCTATAGATAACATTTGGTGTTGCTGTGTAGTCGGGGGCTGTTTTGGTGCGCGCAAACATATTATGAGCGGCAATGCGGCTTTCAAGTAGGGCAGTATGGGTGTGGCTGTCTTTTCCAAGGACATCACCCGCGGCGTATATGTGCTTGGTGCTTGTTTGGAGGTATTCGTTGGTTTCAATACCCTTTGGCGTATAGCGAACTGATGCATTTTCGAGTCCGAGGTCGACGTTTGGTTGACGCCCGGTTGCCACTAAAATTTCATCGGCTTTAATGCTTTTTTCGGTACCTCCGCGAGTAATAAGGATGCGCTTGCCGAGGCCTTCTTTTGTGACCGAAAGTACACGGCTGTGGGTAAGAATAGTCGCGCCTTTTTGTTCGGTAAGAACGCGCTCTACCGCTTCACCTACCTCGGAGTCTAAGGTAGGGAGTAAACGACTAGCTTGCTCGGCAATGTATACTTTTGTACCAAATGTTGCCATAAGTTGTGCGATCTCAATACCATACTGGCCACCACCGATGATAAACAGACTTTTTGGTGGACGGAGTGTTTCAAGAATGGTGCGTGGTGTAAAGAATTCAACTTCATCGAGCCCTTGGATTTTTGGTGTTACCCACGAAGAACCAGTGGCAATGAGGAATTGCCCAGCCGAAAGATGGCGACGGTTAACAGTGATCTCGTGCGGTGTTAAAAAGTGAGCTTTGCCATTGAAGGCGCTAATACCGTGGTTTTCATAGAAACGGCGGTTATTTGCAGCACCGGTACGCTGCACAACGAGGTCTTTCCAGGTGCGGATAGAGGGGTAGTTGTAGCCTAGGGTAGAGGTGCGGAGCCCAAAGCGATTAGCGTGGCGTGATTCGTCGTAAATACGGGCAACGTGGAGCAATGCTTTGGTAGGAATGTCACTCCAGTTTGGCGAGTCACCACCAAAGGTGTCCTCTTCAATCACCGCAACGCGTTTTCCCTCGCGAGCAGCAATAGTAGCCGCAGCGCTTCCGCCGGCGCCGCTTCCGATAACAATCAGGTCGTAGTCAAATGTGTGTTTTGCCATGGTGGTGTCTCCTTATAATGTCGATCGGTGATGTTCGTATAAATAACTTGCGTCGGGGTGATGTGTTTTTAGGTACTGTGCGGCAATACGGCGAATGTCGCTGCTGGTGACCTCGGGGCGGGTTTCTACCCAGCCTGTAACACTATCAACGACTTTACGGGCAATACTTTCGGCGTGTCCGACCGGTGTTCCTGAGCTTAAGCAAGCAGCCACAATGCTTTTGTGGAGTTTATTTCTATCAAAAGGTTCCGGATGACGATTTCGGTTATTCTTAACAATGTGTGTTGTGTGTGGCCCACCCTCAGTCATTAGGAGGCTCCCGTTACGGCGGTCATAATTTCACTAACGTAGACAAAGAAGCCAAGCACAATAAGGGCACTGCCGGCGCTAAACTGCAAGAATCGCTTGTTTTCGGTGCGCCATTTTTGAATACGGGCAAGTGAGCGGCCGCGGCCGATAAGCGACCATACAATTAAGAGGCCAAGGAGTGACACGACGACGTAGATGCCAATGCCAACAAGCTGCCAGACACTCGGAAGTTCGAGGAGTACTAGAGCGGCAATGCTGATGGTGGGAATGATAAATACGAGTTCGGCGAGCACGCTTGTAAGGCCAAGGCTGAAGGCTTCGACACCTTGAGTAGCTGCCTTGCTGCGATTATTGAGGAATTTTGCAAACGAGCGTGGGATCCAGAGTTCGGTGCCATCAGCTTTACGGCGGTAGTAAAAGAGCCACACGGCGACGCCGATACCGAATACAAGGCCACTCACAATGGCCCAGGCGAGGAGTGGAACGGTTGCGCCAATAGTGTGAATGAAAATGAGTGATGCGAGCGATAGGACGAAAAGGGTCATAACCCCTGCGCCAAGGGTAAAGCTGGTGGTGAGGTGAAGAAGCCGAGCATTTGATTTTTTAGCACCAATGGCGTGACCGCTTAATAGAGTAAGGACGCTCACGCTAAGTTGAAAGCTGGCGTGAATCAACGCGGCAAACGCGACGATTGAAAGGGAAGTAAGTATGTCCATATTTTTCTATTTTTTAGAGATCCTCTATACATATTTATACCATAAGCACAACAGGGACGTCAAAAGAGGTAGCTATGAGGGTATTGACTTTTTATGCTGCTTATGCTACTATAAGTACATAAAGCAATAAAAACAAAAAAAGGCAACTTAACAACATGGAAACCACGAGCGCAAACATTGAACCAGTAACAATGAGTGAAGTTTTGTCACTTGCAAGCTGGGACCGTCCACGAACGAGCGACGAACTTCGTGACTTTGTATCACAGCGTGAAGCTGTGCTTGGGTTATAAGTAGAATTCATTTTACAAAATAGGGGAGACGTCACTCCCCTATTTTCTATACTGCTGGTATCCCCTACTCAAGAATGGTTGAATCGGTCTTTGGTACAATAGTGCGTAATTTGTAGCAAACCTCACCGGCGTCGTGCGGGGTGGTTCGAACATAGGTTTCATATTCATCGTTTTGTGCGTAGTACGAACTATAGCCAGAGTCGTTATTTTCACGGTCGTAGGTGACGCAGAGCTGGTAGCGAAGATAGGTGCTACCAAAGCTCGTAGTGGCAGGCTCGACGCCTTCTGGGGTATATTTCACTTCGCCGTTCTTGACGAGTGATTCAGCATCTTCATCGAAAATACTTACTTGGTCAAGGTTGGCTGGAAGTTCACCATTGTCCCTCACGTAATCTTGAACAGCGTTCTCTACAGAAGAAAGGTTATTTTCGATCAGGCGGTCGTTCCGCGTTGCGATAGTTGTGAGTACTGGACCGACAATTGCAAAGGTGAGAAGAAGCAGCGCTACTCCAAGCATAGCAAAGGCATATATACGTGTGCCAAGGGGCTTTTTGAAGGGGTTAAGTGTGCGAACAAACGCTGCAGTGTAGACAAGTGTTGAAAAGAGCGAGCTCAGAACAATCACCATGACGACATCGCTGGCACGTTCGACATTAATGAGCGCGTTTAACTCGGTGAAAACGCTGACAATCAACGCGCCGATACCAAGCAGCGCAAAGATAACGGCGTGGATAACCATAATAACGGTTGCGGCACCAGTTTTTGTAATTGGCTCGTGTTTACGATAAAAAAGATCGGTCACAAAAGCGATTGGCAGCATGACGATTGTTGCCGCGATGGCGTACGGCACAATACCACTTACATCAGCACCGGCAATGGCGTTTGTAAGGATGACGGTAATAAGCCAAATAAGTCCAACAATCAGCCAGCCCCAAAATGCGTAGGTGAGCCATTGTAGGATAAGAACACCAGGGGTATTAGCTTGAGTTTTCGGTTCAACTGAAATAGCTTCAGTCGGTGATACTTCGGGTACTGGTTCGGTATTCGTCGGTTCTTCTTTTGGGGTAGTTTTATCCATGAAGCGCGCTCCTTATGCTTATAGTTTTAGTATAGCAAACTGAGAGCTAAGCTTCAGGAATTTCAATAGAGAGGGGTTGGGTGCGTGATTGGTCGCTTCTGTAGTACTGCGCGATAGCCGGTTTGCCGTCGATAGTGACGATACCTGACTTGCGGGTCCACGAGGCCATGATGTCCGTGTCTCCAATAGCGTTTACACGAACTGCCTCCCAGAGCATGTCGATATTTTGACCATCGTCGGCAAAGGTGAGCCGTGAGTAAGCTCCCCAGTTTGATTCGGGGTCGGTATCAAGGCGCAAGTCGCCTTCTGCAATATCCCAGTTGCCGCCGTTAGCGCCCGTAGACGAACGATTGAACCCAGATACGTTTAATGAGGGGACTCCATTGAATCGTGAGCCCTGGGCCCGTGTACGCGTGCCTGAGTCAGCTTGAAGCTGATGTGAGTCACCACCAACAAGGATGAGCCGCTCCTTGACGTTTGGATGGGCATCGAGCCAGGCTTCGAGTTCGGTTGTTTCGGCGTTGAAGCTATTCCATCGACCATTTGAGTGGTTCTGGGCGGTCCACTGGCAAAACCAGACAATAACGGGTTCTTCAGAGGCAAGGAGCGTATCTTTCCACCATTGTTTTTGGGTAGCGCCTAAGAACGTTCGCGGTTCGGTAGCAAGATCTGGATCGTCGCGGACAGACCACTGGTCTGTTTGGATAAAGCGAACGCGCCCCATGGTCCAGCTGCGACCCATCGTGTCGGCGCTCGACCAGCCAGTTGTGCCCGCGAGTTCTTGCCATGCCGGAACGGTAAGTGGCGAAGTGCTTCCCATATTGAGTGTGTCAACGATAATTCGGTCGTGGTTGTCCCAGGTCCAGCTAAAGGGGGTTTTTTCAAGGAGTGGAGCCATAGTGCTCGAGGTGAGTGAGTTTTCAACTGCGCCGCGCCAAGCAGTTTCGTCGGTGGCATTTTGGTAGTGCAGGTCGCCCATGTGCGCAATAAATGCCGGCGAGTCTTCGGCCATGCGAGCAAAAACGGGGTGTGACGAACCGGTGAATTGACATGAACCGGCGACGACCTTGAATGTCGTGATTTCATCTGCGAGTGTTCGTACTGTAAATTGTGCATCGATTTGTTCAATGTCATCTACAAAGAATTTGATCGTATATTCGGTGTTTGGGGTGAGGTCTGTAAAATCAACGTACGCCCATTTTGAAGCAGGAATTGTTGGCGTTTCCGTGTCAATAAGTGAGGTTCCGTTTTCGTAAATACGAACAGCGTTTGCAAGCGTATCTTGTAAGAACTTTGCGCCAACTCGAAGTGAAGTTTGACTAAAATGCGGAATAACATGGAGCCCAATATTGCCTGTGGTTGCGGTTCCTTCTGGCGGTCGTGGTGTAACAGAAAGGTTATTGAAAGAGGTGGTGATTTCAGCTGTGCCACCAGCTCCATACCCAGCATAGAGCCCGATAATGCCCTCCGCTTGATACGTAGGTGTTGAATCGGTGATATCGAGTGGCCAATCGGTTGGCTCGGGTTCGTCGCCATACCACATGCGAGCCTTAAGCCGTGTAATACCCACGCCATCTGGATAGGTTTGCATGCGGATCTTAAGGACATCGTTTGGAGTGTAGGTGCGAGGAAGGGTAACGGTGGTGCCGAGGGTGGCTGTATCGGCTTTGTACCAGCGGTAGTCAACGACACCAGCTGGTGTAACGGTGCCACGAATATGATAATCAGTACCTTCGGTAATAAATCGAGTGACAAATCGTGGACGAAGATTGGCACCTACAGGAAGGATATTAACAGACCATTCAAGGTACATTTCAATGTCGTCAAAAAGTTCAGATGCAATGCGGCCATATGCTGCACTCGATGCTGTAGGTATCGTGATGTGAGCTTGTCCATCTGACACTGAAATAAAGTTTGTATTTGCCCCGTGAATCCATGTGTGACCACTGTTAGTGACACCCCAGCTACCCTCGAGTGTTCGCTCAAAAGTATCGCTGATGTATTCACCAGTAGGTGGGGCGGACTCTTGGTACGGAATGCCGATTTGAATCCCTGCTCCGTTGAGGGCTGCGTTTGGCCAGGTGGTCGTAACGGTACCCGTGGCTCCGGCGTTTTGCATTTCTATGGAAGATACAAGCACTCGCTCGATTGAAACGCTGGCGGTGGTTTGGTCGGGAGAGCCAAACCATTTTGTGGCGCCGCTTACTACTTCACTGCCGTCATTTTCAATACTGTTCGTTGCTTCAATTTCAAGGGCAAGGGTGAGTGTTTGGGCGGGAACAGTGATACTTGGTGATTGCGTTGTTGCTTGCGATCCGCCATTGTCTGTTCGTCGCCAGCTTGAGCCAATCACCCAGTCTGCTATGTCGCCGGCATCACCAATTGCCATTGAACTTACCTCGACACCAAGATTCCCGGGAGAGTTGAGCGTAATAGGATAGGTTGTTGGATCATCTTCTTCGTATTTGCGAGCAAAAACACCAATTATGCGCGTATTTACTGTTTGGTAATGAATCTGTGTCCAGCCAGGAACAGATGCGATAGGGGCGCTACTGGCACCAATGCTAAGAAGGGCAATGATCCAATCGCCTTCAATGGCATTTATGGGCCGAGGTACATCAATAGTCCAGCTACCGGCAGAAGGTGTGCCTTGGCGATTACGAATATAATCGCGACGAATCGGCAGGGGCACTACGCTACCTTTCTAAAGTAAATAACGTCAGGGTCGGTACCGGCTGGGTCGGTCGCCTCAAGTACGACAAATCGTTGATTAATGCGGTAGTTAATGTCACGAGCAAGAGTTTGTGCAGAAACGGCACGAAGTGTTGTGGCAGTTCCGGTTTCGGCTTCTGCCTGCGGAATAATAGTGTTTGGTGTGCCGGGCTCACCTTGGATGCCTTGAATACCTTGCTCGCCTGGGAGGCCTTGTTCGCCCTGAATGCCCGGATTTCCTTGCTGGCCTTGAATTCCCTGAACTCCTTGAGGACCGGTAATATCTGCGAGGGCAATAAGGGTAGTCCAGGTGCTGTCACCAGCATAGCGCCACTGAATAGAGGTGCCATTGTTTTGCAGCTCAACGGTACGACCGTCTTGACCATCTTGGCCGTCTGCTCCGGCTGGTGTGGTGGACGAAACAGTGACCGTACCCGTACTAGCGTTGTGGTCCAATGTGATACCTGTGCCATTAACAAGAATGTCGCGCACCACTGACGATCGTAGGGAGCCGTCGTCGTTATGTGATTGGCTAAGGTAGTCATTGAGGACGCTGCCCCAATTTCCGCTGTCTCCGCCAATTTGTGGTAACCGTGCCATTAAAATATACCCCCTATGTATTGATGAAAGTTTATATCAAATGCTGTAGGTTGGTCAACAGTTGAAGGCCCTGTTAAAGGGGTGAGTATTAGGTCTAAAAGAAAAAGCACCAAAAGGTGCTAGGAATTCTATTTTGGTAGCAGCGACAGGGATTGAACCTGTGACCTCGAGCTTATGAGTCTCGCGCTCTAACCAACTGAGCTACGCTGCCAAATATTCTAACGGATATCTCACCGTGAAGTACAAAGTCGATTTTACCAAAAAATACCCCTTTTGGCTAGGTGCTTTACAGCATTGTCACGCTTCCGCGAAGTTGGGTGATCTGTCGATCGATATCCGCAATGTGTTCTTGGTGAGCACTGCTTATTTTCGAACGTTGCGCTTCAAGCTCAGTAATTCGTTGCTCGATCCGTGCTTTTGCGGTTTCCAGTTGGTCAATTTCGGACTCAAGTTCATCGGCCCTTAGCTCAGAGCGAGTGGCTTCTTTCTCGTAGTAGCCAGCATTGTCTGATCCGCTTTTTTGATTAGCGATATTCCATTGGCGCTGGGCCTGATTCCGTGAGGCTTTTATTTCTGCCATGTTCTTTTGGATTTGTTTCGTTATATGCGATAAGTCAGAGTCGTTATTCATACTACACCTCCTTTCCTATTATACGCCTGGTAGGTATAATAAGAACTAACCACGCGATACTCACTGGCTTTACAGCTAAGCGTCCCTCGCGAAAGGTCATTCATCGTTTTTCGGATTCCAGCTGCTAGAAACGGGCAGGGGAAGACGGGCGAACAATTCAACGAAACGTTTCTCGAGAAAACTAAACGAGAACTATTGAATATGAATGACGAAATCTTTTTAAACGAGCAGGTGCAGGTAATCGCGGTCTTTAAGCCAGGGCATCATCCGTGTCAGCCTATTAAATTTAAGCGGGCGAATGGGCGAGAGGTAACGGTGACCGAGCTTGGATTACGGCATCCCCTGCCCCACGGGACAAAAACAATCCACGCTTTCGACGTAACGGACGGCGGTACCGATTACCGACTTGAGTTTGACAGTGAACGGCTAACGTGGCGGTTAACGATGGAGGCAGATCATTATGAATAATACATTCAACACAGAGCGTCCACTAATTATGCATATTGACCTCAATAGTTGTTTCGCGACGGTTGAGCAGCAAGCACGCCCAATGCTTCGCGGAAAACCAGTAGCGATAGTAAACCGTCGCACCGACAAAACGGCAATTGTAACCGCAAGTTATGAGGCGAAGGCAAAAGGAGTGAAGGTGGGGATGAAGCTCAAAGAAGCGATGCAGCTGTGTCCTGGCTTGATACCACTCGAGAGCGACCCGTCAAAGTACCGCTATGTGTATCACAAATTGCTCGCTATCATGAACGACTACTCGGCGCATGTCACTATGAAAAGTATCGACGAGGGGGTTATTGATTTTCATCAAACCAGCTACGATATTGCCGGCCGAGACCTTGTTGAAATTGGCTATGAAATCAAGCAGAGGCTAAAAGACGAAATTGGGGTGTGGATGCGTTGTAATATCGGGATTGCGACGAATCGATTTCTTGCCAAAACAGCAGCAGGTCTACATAAACCAGACGGACTTGATGTGATAACGTCGCACAATATTGTCGATGTGCTGTCTAGTCTAAAGCTGACCGACCTCACGGGTATTGCCAGTAGAAACGAGCATCGCCTTAATAGTGTTGGTATCTACACTCCCCTGCAGTTTTTAGAAGCCGAGAAGGTAACACTGCAAAAGATTGTGTTCAAAAGTATCGTGGGCGAGTGGTGGTATAAGCGGCTTCGTGGGTTTGAGGTTGACGATGTTGAGACGCAGATTGGGCGAGTGGGTCGTCAATATGTACTAGAGCGATTCGATCTATCGCACACCGAAATAACGCAAAGGCTCCATCATTTGTGTGAATCGGTAGGAGGTCGTATGCGCAGGCAAGGGTTGGCGGCAAGGGGAGTATATGTATATGCAAAAACTCTCGACAGGGGGTACTGGCACTCCTCTACCCTGTCTCCCCTTCCCTTTTTTAGTGACCGTTCAATTTACACACAAGCACTGCAACTATTCGCAAAGGCACCAGATGGTATTCGAGAAATAGGTATTCATTGTTATGAGTTGACCGAACTTGAGGAGTCTCAAATGAGCATTTTTGCCGATGAAATTACTCGCGAGCGTCAAATAGTCGGGGCAGTTGATAACTTAAATCATCGATTCGGCGAACGTACGGTCCATTCGGCAAATACGCTTGCTACAGGAATATATGTGAACACCAAGATTCCCTTCGGTAGTACTCGTTATTTATGATATGCTACACTATTCGTAAGCGTCACTGCGACGCAGTCACAATTTGGCAAAACAGCCTAACCTGAGTAGTTGAATTGCTACCTACCAAACTATTGGTGTGTAGTGAAGAAAGCGAAAGGCACGGCTGAAAAACGCGTTAACAGTACTGAACCCGTCGTTCAGACTCGTTAACGCGTCGCATTGGGAAACTTTTGCGGGACCGAAAGGTCCACCTGGCGGCGGGTTTCGTGTTTCTCGAAATTATCTTCCAGGATGCATCCACGGAACGCCGCATGCCGATTGGGTGCCAGGGCTCTCCCGTACTTCATGGTATAATAAGGGCAATTGATATACCCCTTAACCCTGATATAAAGGAGCTTTCTTATGTCTGGACACAGCAAATGGTCAACTATTAAACGTGAAAAAGGTGCAAAAGACGCAAAGCGTGGCGCTGTATTTACAAAAATTGGAAATCAAATCGCGATTGCAGCACGTGCTGGTGCCGACCCTGCAATGAACTCATCACTTGCGATGGCGATTGAAAAAGCCAAACAAGCAAATATGCCAGTGGCAAATATTCAGCGTGCTATCGACCGCGTAAGCGACAAAAATGCGGCAGCGCTTGAAGAGATCACATACGAAGCAATGGGTCCGGGCGGAGTTGGTATTATTATCGAAACCGCTACCGACAACAGGAACCGCACCTTCCCTGACGTTCGCACCGCGCTAACAAAGAGCGGCGGTCGCATTGCCGATGCGGGTAGTGTTATGTTCCAGTTTACTCGTAAGGGTGTGATTGTTGTAAAAGCAACGGGTGAGGACGCGCTCCTTACTGTGCTTGATGCTGGCGCTGAAGACGCGGCTGAAGAAGGCGAAGAATTGGTTGTATACACCGACCAAAAAGATCTTGCGAAGGTTCGTACGGCAATTATTGATGCCGGGCTTGAGGTGGTGAGTGCTGAGCTTCAATACGTACCAAGCAATACCATTGAAATTACCGACCAAGAAGTAGCCGATAAAATCATGAAGGTGCTCGATGCGCTTGACGATCTCGACGACGTGCAAAACGTTCACACGAACGCCGACCTCCAAACCGAAGAATAAAGTGCTTTACGATAAAATACCCTGTGCTTGCAGGGTATTTTTATTTTGCCGCGTAGGTACATAACTATTTAACTTTTGGTTTTTATACTAAGGGACATGCTGAAGAAAATAAGTAAACTATTTTTGGGTTTGATGGTTTGCGCAGGTAGTGCGTGCGTAACCCCTACGCACGCTTCTTCAGCATCCAATGTTGTCATTTCACATATCCAGGCGAGTGGAATCGCCGGAGCCAAAGACGAACTCATTGTACTCCATAACAATACTTCAGTAGCGGTAGAGGTCACTAATTGGTGCCTTGTAAATAAGCACGCCCAAGATATTATCTGTTTTGATACACAAGGGTATAACGAGGCCAGTCCTGATATAGAGAATAGTCCATCTTCCTCACGGTATATCCTCCCAGCATACGGTGATATAACAATTGCCTCTGAAGATCACGTAGTGCAAAGTGGGCGCCTTTCGGGTGCATTTTCGTTCGTTTATCCAGTACTAAGCCAATCAAGCGGCAGTATTGTAGGTAGCGCCGATGCCATCACGCTTGTAAACGAAGAAAAAGAAGTCATAAATGAAAAAACATGGTCATCGCCGCTTCCTACTGGAAAAATATTTGCACGAGTGATTGTTGTGCCGCTGCCTGTCATCTACGCAGATATCAGCGATGCATCCGATTGGACAACTGCCGATCGAGGTATATTCATAGTAAGTACACTTGAAATAGAAGAGATTGTGGTGCAGCCAGAAGATCCGGAAAATCCCGAGAACTCAGAGAATCCGGGTGTACCGGGCAACGATGCCGGTGGTGAGTCTGGCGGTGACGAAGGTTCTCAAGAAATATTGCCACTTATCATTACCGAGCTGCTCGCCAACCCTAGGGGCGCCGACACCGGAAACGAATTCGTGGAATTCTATAATCCAAACGAGCAGGCAGCTGTTTCACTGAATAACCTTCGACTTCGTGTTGGTCTCGATTCGGCGAAATGGTATTCACTTCCCGTCGACGTTGTTGTGCAGCCTCGCCAGTATGTGGCTATTTATAACGACGAAGTAGCGTTTACACTGGCAAACACCTCAAGCGGTATGCAGTTGTTTCAGGGCGACATACCGCTAGGATATCGTGTTGAATATACACAGCCAAAAGATGATTATTCGTGGAGTCTTATTGAAGGCGTGTGGCAATACACAGCAGCCGCCACACCGAGTGCCGAAAATGTCGCGGCAACCAAGAATACAGATAAAGAAGGCAGCAAAGCGGCAAGTGCGCCAAAGCCATGTGCCGAAAACCAGTTCCGTAACCCTGAGACGGGGCGATGTAAACTTATCGCCGCAGCTGCCTCGGGTCCAGCACCGTGTAAGGAAGGTCAGGTGCGAAGTCCTGAGACGAATCGATGTCGTTTGATTGCAACAGCCAGCTCCGAACCAACACCCTGTAAAGAGGGCCAAGAGCGGAACCCCGAAACTAATCGTTGTCGAAAGATTATACAAATGTCAGAAGTAGATCACGGTGTGCTCGGTGTCACAACTGAATCGGGCAATCAACCGAGTTGGTATGTAGGGGTTACTATCGGGCTCGTGGTCGCCGCTATACTAGCGTATGCCGTATGGGAATGGCGGCAAGAGCTGAGTTTGGCTTGGCAGCGAATTCGTCAGTTGTTTGCGAAGCGCGTGGGCTAACTTATACTAAAGGTATGAGAATTCTTGGAATCGACCCGGGTACTGGTATTTTAGGGTTTGGTGTCGTTGATGTTGCCGAAAAAGGCCACGGCTTTACGATGGTTGACGCAGGTGTCGTGACGACACCTGCGCACACGCCCCATGATGAACGCCTTGAAGATATTTATGATAGCTTAACGGAAATCATTAAAGCCACTAAGCCAGATGCATGTTCGATTGAGAAGCTATTTTTTAGCCGTAATGTTACCACTGCAATGACCGTTGCCGAGGCGCGTGGTGTCGCAATTTTAGTGGCACGTCAGCACGGTGTACCGGTATACGAGTACACGCCACCGCAAATTAAGCAGACCCTTACCGGCTATGGTAAGGCGGATAAAAAACAAGTGCAAGAAATGGTCCGTGTTCAACTTGGCCTAAAAGAAGTGCCAAAGCCCGATGACTGTGCAGACGCCCTGGCGGCTGCAATGACACATGCTGTTATGCGGCGGCCTGAAGGCGCATAGAGCCCGAACCGGCAGGGGGTAGGGTGGCGTGCGCAATAAGTGCAGCGTATTGCTCGACGCTATGTTCGTATAGCGCTGCAAGCCTCCATGTACGCATCCAATCACCTCGACGATCGTGAAGGTAAAACCCGATACTCGAGTAGCGGTCGAACTCCCAGTTATCGTGAAGCAGGTGGATGTTGACCGATTTTGCGAGCGCCTGATGAGGGCCGATAAGCTTTTGTATGTGGACAAGCGGCGCTAAGGCATGCTTGCCCGGAAAACTTGAGTAGCCGTATTCGGACTGGTATTGCATGAGTCGCCGAGTAAGGTGTTGAAGGCATTCGATAGCGATAGATTTGTCGATACTAAACAGTAATAAATCAACGCCAGTGTCGCGAACCGAAAAGGCGAGTAGATCTATACATGAAGCCAGCTGTTTATGCGCAGGAACGGAATTGAGTAGGAGTCGTGGACTAAGCAGATCCTGTAGTTGAGAGATAATAAACGCTCGTTCGTTGTTTGATTGTAAAAACCTCCCCGGGGCTGCCTGGCGCAAGGTGACGTAATAGTAGCCAAATGATTTTGCGTAATCGTTCATGTACTCACTATAGAAAAACAATATGTAATAGTTATAAATTATTTGAGTAAAATTTGCACAGTAGCCGACAGGTGGTAGATGTGTCATAATAAAGGGAATGATTGCACACGTTTCTGGGGTAGTTGCCGAAAAATTTGGAAATGCTGTTATTGTCGATGTTCATGATATCGGCTACGAGGTACAGGTTGCTGCTGGTGATTTCGACCAGGCACTTTTAGGTGAACCGGTAAAATTTTACACGTATCATCACATTCGTGAACAGTCGCAAGACCTTTTTGGATTCTCTTCGTTGGCTGCAAAAAAGCTTTTTGAACTTCTTATTACTGTGCAGGGAGTTGGACCAAAAGCTGCGCTTGCAATTCTATCCGTGAGCGATAGTGAAACCGTACGCAACGCAATTGCGAACGGTGATAGCGGCTTTGTTTCAAAGGCGAGCGGCGTTGGTAAAAAGATTGCCGAACGCGTTGTCGTTGACCTTTCGGACAAGGTTGGCCTGGCAGTAACGGTTGCGCACGCCAGTGGCGTAGTAGCTGTTCCTGCGGGCGATGAGGCACTCGAAGCACTTATGGCACTCGGTTATTCACTGAACGACGCCCAGGTTGCTCTTGAGGCAATACCGAAAGATTTACCAACCGCCGAGCGGGTAACACTTGCGCTTAGGGGATAATATATGGCTATTGAACGAATTGTCGACACGTCTTCGAGCGATGAGGATACAGAAGAGCAAGTAATTGAAATTACCTTGCGCCCTCAATCATTTGCAGATTATGTTGGTCAAGAGCGCCTCAAGACGAACTTAAAGCTTGCCATTGATGCCGCTAAGAAGCGTGATGAACCACTCGACCATATTCTTTTATATGGCCCTCCGGGGCTTGGTAAAACAACGATGGCTACCGTTATTGCCCGCGAGATGGGCTCGAATATCCGCGTAACGGCCGGTCCGGCTATTGAACGCGCTGCAGACCTTGCTAGTATTTTAACCAGCCTTGCCGACGGAGATATTCTATTTATTGATGAAATTCACCGCTTAAGTCGTACAGTCGAAGAGGTGCTCTATGCCGCAATGGAAGACTACAAGCTCGATATTATGATAGGTAAGGGGCCGGGTGCGCGAAGTGTTCGTCTTGATTTGCCAAAGTTTACTGTTATTGGCGCAACAACTCGAACTGGTGCGCTGGCCGCTCCGCTTCGTGACCGTTTTGGTCATATTTACCGACTTGAATTTTATGAAACCCAAGAAATCGCACGAATTATTAGCCGTGCTGCAAGTATTTTGGGTACGCAAATTGACGAAACAGCCGCAGGACTCTTGTCGACTCGCGCCCGTCTAACGCCGCGTATTGCAAACCGCCTCTTAAAGCGCGTGCGTGACTATGCCGACGTAAACGGTGACGGCATTATCGATACAATCATTACTACCAAGGCACTCACGTTGCTCGAAATCGACGAGCTAGGCCTTGATTCGGGCGACCGGAACCTTCTTGAGCGAATGATTGAAATGTACGGCACAAACCCTGTAGGGCTCACAACACTTGCTGCGCTTACGGGTGATGAGGCGAGTACGATTGAAGATTTTTATGAGCCGTATCTTCTTCAAGTTGGGTTAATTGAGCGAACACCACGAGGGCGCCGAGCGACAGCACGTGCGTTTACGCACCTCGATAAAACTCAGAGTAGCGAAGCGTAGCAGTCTCTCACGCTACCGCCGGTGGTATACTAAAAGTATGAATCAAGTACCCAATGACCCTCAGCCTTCGAACGATACCCCTCCGCACCCAATTGTGCACGTTGCACGCCCTATTGAGCCTGAGCAGCTTGAGGTAAGCCCTGAACGGCAAAAATTGCACGAACGTTCACGTCGGCTATATCCATTTCTTAATTTAAGTAAGGGCGAATATGTTATTGCAGCGGTACGCCGACACCCAATTGGTATTATTCTTCCACTTGCGGTCGGAACACTTCTCATTGCTGCGGCACTTTCTGTACTTGCTAACTATGATATTTTTTCTACTACATTTCAGATTACAGGCCCACTCGAGACCGCCGAGTCTATAGCGGTGCCAATTTTGGCTTTTGTAGGGATTGTGGTGTTGTATATGGCCGTTGCGTACTATGTCTATACCAACAATAAGTTCTTTCTTACAAATGAGAGTGTGATCCAAGAGATTCAGACCTCGCTTTTTTCACGACAAGAGCAAACCGTGAGTTTGGCGAATATTGAAGACGCAAGCTTTACCCAGCATGGTATTCTTCAGCAGATATTAGATTACGGCGATATTCGTTTAAGTACCGAAGGTGATGAAACGACGTATCGATTTAGTTATGTTGCAAGTCCAAAGAATCATATTGAACGCCTTAATAATGCTGTTGAAGCATTTAAGAATGGCCGTCCGGTCGACGACAACTAATTATTCGCTACGGTTCCCTTTGACGTAATCGTCTTCGGCTTCAAGTGAGGTGCGGAGTGTGTAGCCTTTACAGTTATCACCGTCGCAATTGAGAGGTTCGTAACGGTAGTCACTTTCACTTTCGCCAATCTTTACGCCGCTCGGGTCCTTAAAGAGTTCCGGGTCAACCGATGGAAGTGCTTCGGTGGTAAGGGCTCGTGGGTATGATTTGTTATTTTGAAAGTACACCTCTTCAAGGCCATAGTAGAGGGCATTAATTGAGGTTCGACGTGCATCGTCTCGGGCAGAGACTTGCACGTGGTTCATTTGCACGAAGAACACAATGCTCGCAGTGGCAAATAGTGCTACGACGATAAGGAGTTCTATAACTGTAAATCCGCGTGTTGTTTTCATCTCTATAGATTATAGCAAATTAAGATTTGTCTGCGTATAATAGAGATAGAGAAAGTGAGGGAATATGGCAACTAAGAAAACTGACACGTCTGACACTACCAAGGCAGAAAAAACCCAAACCAAGCCTGCTTCAGAGGCTAAACTAAAAGCGCTCGGTCTTGCGCAAGAGCAAATTAACAAACAATTTGGTGACGGTGCAATCCGTCGTCTCGGTGATACTAAAACTATCGATGTTGAACTCATCGGTAGCGGTGCGCTTAGCCTTGATATCGCGCTCGGCGGTGGGTATCCAAAGGGCCGTATCGTTGAAATTTATGGTCCAGAATCATCAGGTAAGACAACGCTAACACTTCATGCAATTGCTGAAATGCAAAAGCAAGGTGGAACTGCAGCCTTTGTGGACGCCGAGCACGCGCTCGACCCAGCGTACGCACGCCGCCTAGGTGTTGATACCGACAACTTGCTGGTTGCACAACCAGACAACGGTGAGCAAGCACTCGAGATCGTTGAAACGCTTGTCCGCTCAAGCGCTGTCGACCTCGTTGTTGTCGACTCCGTTGCTGCGCTCGTGCCGCAAGCCGAGATCGAAGGTGAAATGGGCGACAGTCACATGGGCCTTCAAGCTCGTCTTATGAGCCAGGCACTTCGTAAGCTTACGGGTATCATTAACAAGAGCAATACAATTGTTGTCTTCATTAACCAAATTCGTATGAAAATTGGTGTTATGTTTGGTAACCCTGAAACCACCACTGGTGGTAATGCGCTAAAGTTCTACGCGTCTGTCCGTATGGACATTCGTCGTACCGGCCAAATTAAATCCGGCGAAGAGATCATAGGTAACAGAACAAAGGTCAAGATTGTTAAAAACAAGATTGCTCCGCCTTTCCGTACTGCCGAATTCGATATCATGTACAACGAAGGTATTTCTCGTACAGGTGACGTTCTCGATCTTGCAGTGCTTCATGGGATTGTTGAAAAGAGTGGCGCATGGTTCGGCTATGGCGAAGGTAAAATTGGTCAAGGTCGTGAAGCTTCTAAGCAATACCTTGCCGACAACCCTAAGGTTCTTGCCGAAGTTGAAGCTAAGGTCCGCAAGAAAGTGGCCGAAGCCGAGGCTTAATGTATGGACGCGGCAAAAGTCCGCATCACGGCTCTTAAAACTCAAGTACGCGATAAAAGTCGTGTAAATGTATTTGTAGGCGGTAAGTACTCATTCTCGCTCGATATTACACAGGTCGCAGACCTTGGTATTAAAACGGGCAACGAATACAGCGAGGCAGAGCTTATTGAACTGGAGAACGAAAGCCAGTTCGGTAAGCTCTATACTCGCTCTCTTGAGTACGCCCTTACACGGCCGCGCAGCCTTCGTGAAATGAGGGACTACTTATATCGCAAAACACGCGATACACGTACGAAAACAGGCCAAATCAAAAAAGGTGTTACAAAAGAGCTCACCGAACGTGTGTTTAATAGGCTTATCGAAAAAAGGTACCTCGACGATATTAAGTTTGCTCGATTTTGGGTTGAAAACAGGAATGTTCGAAAGGGATCAAGTCTCCGTAAATTACAAACGGAGCTTCAGTCAAAGGGTGTGGAGCGAGCTATTATTGATGAAGTTTTGGGCGACACCGACCGAAGTGACAAATCTGAGCTTCGTAAAGTAATTGAAAAAAAATCAAAGCGCTATGATGACCCGCAAAAATTAATGGCCTATCTAATGCGCCAAGGTTTTCGTTACGACGACGTAAAAGAAGTCTTGGCTGAAGAAGACGAGAGCTAAGAGGCTTTTGCGGCAGGGGTGCTTGATTCAACATGTGGCTTTTGTGTGCGGAATGGATTTACAAAATCAGTTCGCAGTGACTGCATGAGGGGTTCGGCGTTTTTTATCGATGGTGCACGGACAATAACAGAAGTGTCGTTTACTTCAACGATCTGACTTCGGTTGATAAGGAGTCCGGTGTCAGTAATGCCTCGAAAGAGGCCTCTTTTTACATTGAGCTGTTGAATCAGAAAATCACCGGTATCCAGTGTGTAGTCGGTAATTTTACCAAGTTTCTGTTTGTGGGTATCAATAACGTTCAGGCCAACAAGCGAGAAGTTTAAGCTGTAAACCTCTTTAATCTTAATGACATCGTCGAGCCCAATAAGTTCATCCGTACCATCAATAATCATGCCAAGACGGCCGTATTCACGAATGTCATCGATACGAAGAAACGACGGTTTTTCTGTAAGAAGAGGGCCCTCGACTTCGTAGGCTAAAATACGGAGAGTAGACGGGTCAATTATCGGTCGGAGGGTGCTCGCAAGCTGAGATCCTGTCTGGAGGCTCATGATGGGCGAGTTGAGGAGTCGTGATCCAAGGATTAACATAGTACTAGTATAAGCTTTTTATGGTTGTGTCGCTACTGGGCTTATTCACCGAATGGGCTAATTCTACCTTCTGGCAGTACCGGGTCGGCTGCCGGTGCTGTGCTTGGGTGGAGGGACTGAATTCTTTCGAGGCCGGCTTGGTCGATAGAGCCGGCACTAATTGGACTTGTATAGCCACTTGTGTCGACGTCGGTGAGGGCATTATTGATAAGGAGCACCGATGCAGCGACGACACCAATAATAACCACAAAGAAGATAATCATGTGGAAGCGACGAAATAGCGCACTGAGTGGCTTAAGGATATTGACTTGTGATTGTTTCTTTGTCGTGGCCATATTACCTTACCGCAATATTAATTTTAATTTCATCGGCCCGTACTGTATCGGCGCCACCGCTATCGGCCTGTGAGAGGGTAATTGAAGTTACTTGAAGCTTCGGTAGGTTCCCTTCGACGTTGTTAAGGAAGGCGATGAGGTTTCGGTACTGAATATCACCGCTAAAGCTGATGGTGATAGCATGCTCTGCTGATTCTTGGTTGGTGCTGAAGTTCGTGCCGTTAAGGGTGAGGCCGGCGGCGCTTGCATAACGCTCGAGGTCGCCAAGCACTTGGCCTTGATATGATGCCGGGGTTGCGAATATTTGATTCGTTTTTTCAACAAGTGAGTCACTTTGGCTCAATTGGCCCTTTAGGAGTTGCAGCTCGCTGATTTGACGTTCGCTCGCTTCGGCATCAATAAGACGCTCTTGTACTTGTACTGCGTAGCCCTTAAGTGATTCAATGCCGAAGTAAACAGTAGCGCCGCCACCAACAAGAACGAGCACGAAGACCGTCGTTAAAATGGCGCGAAGTGTTTGTGGGGTGAATTGCTTTTTTTGTTGCATACTAGAGTACCCCTGCCTTGTTTAGAAGTACAGTAAGTGACACATTAACTGGGTATCCATCGATGCCATTCTCACTTTCGGTACTCACGAGTGTTACCTGAGAAAAGAGCGGTGAGCTCTGCAGCGCGCTCTGTATAAGCCCTGCTTCGGTCGCAGATTTAGCATATACAGTGAGGTGAGCTGGTGTGGAGGCGAAATTAGCTGCTTCTAGCTTAAGATCACCCAGGACTGTTCCTGCGGGCATAACTGACCCCATCTTTACGAGTACCTTTGAGTACAGTACTTCTTGGTCGGCAATAGTTTTTGCTTCGTTGAGCTTGCCGCTCAGTTCGTCGACTTCAGCCTTAGTGTCGCTGTAGATATCTGCCTTAATATCGTATGACGATACGAGTTGCTCGGCGCTATTCATTGTTTGTTGTAGGAGTGTGTATGAGATATACATTGCACCTCCGATGAATGCGAAGGCAAGCACAACTATACTTAAGTAGCGGAGCAAAAGGACGTTAGTGCGTGCCGCACGAATACTCGCTTTGCGGTCGTCAGAAAGAAGATTTATCATTTCCATACGCTCCCAGGGTTAATGCTTGCTGCACCGGCGACGGTGATGTAACGGGGTCGGAATTGCTTTGGCGGCTCCTGTACCTTACCGAAGTCAAGTTTTTGCCATGGGCTCGCGACACGGGCTGCAATAATAAGGCTCTCGGTAAAGAATTCACCGATACCTGGAACATTGCTTCCACCACCAACAATAAGGAGCTGTTCGAGCTTTCGTTCGCTGTTGATACGCTCGTTGTAGTAGCGCATGACTTTCTTTGTTTCGGTTAGGATTCGTTCGAGGCTTGGGTTGAGGGCTTCGCGAAGCTTCTGCTGGCGCGGCCCGGCGCTAAGGCCGTTAAGTACTTTAAGTTGGTGCGCGTTTTCGAGCGAAATATTGAGTTTTTTGGCAATATCGAGGGTAAATGAGTTTCCCCCAACCGGAACACCACCAGTAACACGAATTGAGCCGCGATCGAGGATGGCAATGTCGGTGTTTGCTGGCCCTATGTCGACGATAATGGTCGGGAGTGAGCCGTCTTCGGTGGCGGTGAGGACGCGCCCTACGGAGTTAATACTTGGCTCGATTAAGATTGGTTGCAGACCTGCCGCCTCGACACCCTTAGTGATGTTGTCGACGATTACTTTTGACACAGCGCTCATAAGAACGACGATGGTCTTTCGTGAACGTTCAATAATTTGATAATCGATATAAAGGGTAGAAACGGGGATTGGGATGTATTGTTCGGCCTCAAGTATCACTGCTTCGTCGAGGTTTTTCTCGGCAGCAGAGGGAAGGGTAAATGTACGAGTGTAGCTTCGGGCAGTTGGAACGGTAATTGCGACCCGAGTACTCGTAATAGAGCCAATGACTTTTTCGGCAAGAAGCGACTTAAGATTATCGGTTAGGAAGGTGCTTTCGTCGTCTTCAACAGACTCTTTCATCTTCAATGGGTCGAGGTCGACCGAACCGTACCCGTTTACGAGCCATTTTTTAGGATCAATAGACATAACTTTGATACCAGTACTACTGATATCAAGTCCAATTATCGGTTTGTCTTTATATAGAAATTTTGACATATGCCCACAGATGTAAATCTATACATAATTATAGCATAAGCGCTACTTAATATTTTGCGAAAGTCCGGCGATCGGCATCATGACGCTCGCGGCAATTACACCGACCATTCCACCCATCACAACGATCATGACCGGCTCAATAATTGAACTAATTCCATCGATCGAGAGGTCAACCTCTTCTTCATAGAAATCGGCAACTTTAATAAGCACAGTATCGGTTTGACCGGTTTCTTCACCTACAGCAAGCATTTGCGAGACGATCGACGGGAAGAGCGGATTGTTCTCGAGTGTTGCAGAGAGTGATCGACCGTTTTTTACCTGTGTAGCAGCATCTTTCAGGGCTTCTTCGTAGAGTACATTGCCAATAGCCCTGGAGGTGACGTCGAGTGCCTCAAGGACGGCAACACCAGCGCCCATGAGCGCCGAGAAAGTACGTGCAAAACGTGCTACCGATACTTTACGGATAATTGTATTCACCGCCGGGATTTTCAAGATAAGCGAATCAAATTGCCGACGACCCTTTGGTGATTTTTTAATGTAGTACACGAGTGCTGCAATAGCTCCAATAAGAACGGGGAATAATATATACCAAAACTTCACAATAAACCCACTAATAGCGAGCATGGCGAGAGTGATAAATGGCAGTTCGGCATCTGGTCCACCAAGGTCTTTAAGAATGTCGCCAATTTGAGGCACAACAAAGAGCATCAGTCCGAAGAAGGCGAGAACAGTAATACCCATAAGCACCATCGGGTAGGTCATGGCACTTTTGATTTTCTTACGCATTGCTGCGCTCTTTTCGAGCTGCCCTGCAAGTCGCTTTAAGATATCGTCAAGGATACCGGCTGCTTCACCAGCACGCACCATGTTTACATAGATGTCATTAAACGTATCCGGGTGTTTTGCGAGTGCATCACCAAGTGGCGCACCACCCTCGACATCTTTCACGATATCACCAAGAATCTTTTTAAGCGCCTTGTCTTCGGCGTGCTTTTGAATCGAGGTAAGTGAGCGAAGAAGTGGAACTCCTGCACTTACCATGGCACTGAGCTGACGTGTAAATGCCACGAGATGGTCTTGGCGAACTTTCGTTGCCTCAAAAAGGTGGTCAAAATCAATCGAACTTTTGCTCTCCTTGAGCTGGCGAATACTAATAGGACGTAGTTCTTGCTTAGCGAGCGCAGCAATAACGCTCCCTTTGTCGGGGAGGTCTGTTTTACCCTTAACAACATTGTTAAGGGCGTCGGAGGCGATGTAAGCAAACCGTGTCATGGGCGGTTATTCTCTACTTACCCTTAGTACTTCTTCAATGGTGGTTTCGCCGCGAAGCGCTTTGATAAGGCCGTCGAGCTGCATCGTAATCATGCCTTCGCGAATTGCTTGGTTTTGGATTTCATCGCTGGTGGCGTGTGCCATAATCAGCTTTTGAATACTCGTTGAGTTATAAAGAACCTCGTAAATACCAAAGCGACCACGGTAGCCTTCGTGTACGTCGTCGGTGTTGTTGTCGCCGTCTGCACGGTAGAGCGTTTTAATGCCGTTTTCATCGGTACTAAGTGGCGTGTCGCCACCAAGGCCGGCCGCTGCGGCCTGTTTTTCAAGTTCATGAATGACACGGAACGCCGATGGGTCCTTAAGACCGAACATCCTGGCAATTTCGGCGACCTCTTCTTCACTTGGCGCGTAGGCTGTGCGCGACTCTTTGTGCAGCCGGCGCAAAAGACGCTGACCAATAACGGCACGAATGGTGCTGGCAATAAGGAATGGTTCGATGCCCATATCGAGCAAACGAGGGAGTGTGGTCGCGGCGTTGTTGGTGTGGAGCGTACTAAATACCATGTGTCCAGTAAGTGCAGCCTGGATAGCCAGCCCGGCAGTTTCACCGTCACGAACCTCACCAACCATGATGATGTTTGGGTCTTGACGAAGGAGTGCCCTGAGACCACTTGCGAAGGTCATGCCCGCTTTTACGTTGGTTTGCGTTTGGTTTACCCCAAGAATCTTATACTCAACCGGGTCTTCAATAGTGGAGATATTGACGTTTGGCTTATTAAGGGTAGAAAGAATACTAAAGAGGCTCGTTGACTTACCAGAACCTGTTGGCCCCGTGACAAGTACGATACCGTTTGGTTCGGTCATTTCCCGGGTAACATCGGTAAGTGCCTTACCCCAATATCCAAGTTGCTCAAGGCTCACGGCTTGGTTTGATTCGTCAAGAATACGCATAACGATCTTTTCACCGTCGACAATTGGAAGGGTGCTCACGCGGAGCGCGTACTGACGACCGCCAATATTAATTTTGAAACGGCCGTCTTGCGGCACGCGACGTTCGTCAATTTTTAGATTTGCAAGAATTTTAATGCGACTCGTGAGAGCACCGGTTACGTTAAGAGGAAGGCGGTTTACCTCTTTAAGAACACCATCAACACGGTAGCGAACTTGTACGTATTCTTCACGAGGTTCAATGTGTACGTCGCTGGCGTGTGAGCGAATGGCATACTCCAGGAGGAGGTTAACGGTCTGAGCGATAGGGGAGTCTTCGGAAATATCTTGGTCACCGGGTTGAGCGGCGTCGGTGCTACTTTCATCAACACGCTGAACGTCGATGACCTTATTAAGCTCTTTGTTGACGTCGCCACGGTACAGGTCGAGCGCAGATAGGATGTTGTCACGCGTCGCGATATAAATACGAGAGTTTGTACCAATCTCTTTTTGAATAAAGTTGACTGCCTGAACATCGTCAGGGTCTTCCATGGCAAGGTGGCGCACACCGTCTTCATCAACCTTAAAAAGAACGGCCATATACTGACGCGCAACTCGTTCAGGGATAAGCGTGAGTGTTTCGGATTCTACTTGGCGCGGGTCGATTTCAACATAGGGGATGTCGCTGTAGTCGGAGAAGGCTTTAACGATCTGCTTTTCGTCGGCAAGGCGTTGGTCGACAACGATGTCTTGCAAGGGGCGCTTTGAACGAGCCACCTCTTCCTTCAAGGTAGCTAATTGCTCAGGAGTTACAAGTTTTGCCCGCCCAAGCACCGTTTCCAGAGTTATATCGGAAATGCGCATAATGGTTATGCTCTATTGTAAAGGAATGACGGCAAAAGTGCTAGATGATATACTACTAGAGATGATTATAGAGGTAGGAAACGAAACTGCAACAAAAGCGTTGGGTGAGAAGCTCGGGGCTCTTCTTAAGGGCGGTGAAGTCTTTCAGTTAGTTGGCGATGTGGGCGCGGGTAAAACCACGTTTGTCAAAGGTCTTGCGAAAGGCTTGGCTGTCGATGATGAGGTGCAGAGCCCAAGCTTTACTATTAGTCGAGAATATACTGGCCGCGACGCTATTTTGTTGGTGCACTACGACTTTTACCGACTAACCGACGCGGGGATTATGGCTAACGAAGTGGCCGAAATGGTACATGACCCCACCATAGTGACTGTTATCGAGTGGGCAGATATTGTCGAAGGCGTGCTTCCTGGCGGACACTTTACGCTTTCGTTTACCGCAACCTCTGAAACAGCACGAACAATAGAGATGCCCAATATACTAGGAGAAAAACTTGCATGATCGTACTTATCAATACCTCAACACCAGTATGTCGCTTAAGTTTAGTGGATGGAGATTGGCGATATGATACCGAGTGGGAGGCAAATCGCGAGCTTGCAAAAGGGTTGTTGCGCTTTTTAGAAGAAACATTTGCTTCGCAGGACAAAACTTGGAACGATATAACGGGACTTGTTGTATATAAGGGCCCAGGCAGTTTTACTGGACTTCGTATTAGCGCAACGGTATTTAATACGTTGGCAGCAGCGAACGGCTGGCCGATTGTTGGTGAAACGGGCGAAACATGGCAGCAAGATGGCCTTTCGCGCCTAGCACTTGGTGAGAATGACGAGATTGTTTTACCCGAATACGGTGGTGAGGCAAATATTACGCAGCCGCGCAAGTAAAAGTTATTTTTAAGCATTGCCAAGTCTTTCCTTTCAAGGCTACAATAGAAGTAGTCCAATAGAGTTTTTTGAGGGACTTACAACATTTTTTTGAACATTCAAGTGAGCCTGTGATTATATTTTGCTAAGACGAACACTTAGCAGGGTTTTCTTGAGGAAGGATACAACAATATGGTAGAAGGAATTATAGCCGCAGTTATCGGACTCTTTGCTGGCGTTGGAGGAACAGTTGTCTATGAAAAGCAACGACGTGCCGGCGGAAAGCACAAGGCTGACCAGCTTATTGCTGATGCAAAAACAAAAGGAAGTGACATTGTTTTAAAGGCGAAAGACGAAGCCTTGAAGCTTGCTGATGATGCGAAAAAGGAAGAATCAAGTCGTCGTAAAACATGGGAAAAAACCGAAGGTCGTTTAGCCGAACGCGAGACGAGTCTTGATAAGAAACTTGATGAGCTCGACAGGCGTGCCGAATCACTTCGCTCACAAGAAGACGAAGTCGATGCTCTAAAAGATGAGATCCGCGATATTCGCAAGCGACAACAAGAAAAACTTGAAAAGATCGCCGGTTTAAAGAAAAAAGAAGCCGCTGAAAAGCTCATGGAAATGACCGAGCGCGATATCAAGCAAGACCTTACTGGATTGGTTGCGAAGCTGCAAAACGAAGCAAAAGACAACGCCGAAGAAAAGGCGCAGCTTATTCTTGTTTCTGCTATGGAGCGCATGAGCTCAGAGGTAACTGCCGAGCGAACCGTTACCGCCATTAAGCTTACCGACGACGAAATGAAGGGCCGTATTATTGGTAAAGAAGGCCGAAATATTCAAGCGTTGCAACGTGCAACCGGTGTCGACATTATGGTCGACGATACCCCTGGTATGATCATTCTTTCGAGCTTTGACCCACTTCGTAGGCAGGTTGCTCGCCTTACGCTTGAAATGCTCATGAAAGACGGTCGTATTCACCCGGGCCGCATTGAAGAAGTGGTTGCAAAAGCCGAAAAAGAAATCGACAAAGAAGTAACGCGCGCCGGCGAAGATGCTGCTCGTGAAGTTGGAGTTATTGGCATTCCAAAAGAAATGGTTCGCCTGCTTGGAGAGCTAAAGTTCCGTACAAGTTACGGCCAAAACGTATTGCTCCACAGTACTGAAATGGCGCATATGGCTGGTCTGATTGCCGAAGAGATTGGTGCTGACGTACGTATTACGAAAACAGCAACCTTGCTGCACGATGTGGGTAAGGCGGTGACACACAAAATTGAAGGAAAACATCACCACATTGGTGCCGAGTTGGCGCGTAAGTACGGCATGAGCGATGCAATCGTACATGCAATTGAAGCGCACCATGATGATATTGAAGCAACAACTGTCGAGGCATTGGTTGTTCGTGTCTGTGACGCACTTTCTGCAGCTCGCCCGGGTGCACGTAACATTAGTGCCGAAAACTTTTCAGAGCGTATGCGCGAACTCGAGAATGTTGCAAACAGTTTCCCTGGTATCGAAAAGTCATACGCAATTAGCGCTGGTCGCGAAGTTCGTGTGATTGTTCGTCCGGAAAATATCGATGACCTCTCTGCGATTAAACTTGCACGAGACATTGCTACGAAGATTGAAAGTACTATGCAATACCCGGGCACAATTAAAGTGAATGTGATTCGCGAAACTCGCGCAATTGAGTTTGCGAAATAAACTAAAGGAGCTGCGTGCCTACAAGTAGCCCAATGGCATAGGTGATTGCCATGGCTCCAATGCCCCATACAACGACGCGAAGTGCTGCACGAAATTGATTAGCTTGGCCAGCTCGCGCGCTCAGCGTGCCGGTGAGGACGAGGCTTAAGAGTACGGCGCCAACGGTAGCCCAGACACGAAGTTCGTCGCTCGTGAACGTAATTGCAACGAGTGGAATAAGCGCGCCGGCGATAAACGAAATAGCCGATGCAATAGCGGCAGACCACGGATTGCTAACATCGCTCGGGTCGATGCCCGACTCTTTTTCGAGCTCACGGCTTAGAAGGCCCTTTTCTTTAAGTTCCTCGGCAGCTTGTTGAGCAGTTTTTTTCGTGAAGCCTTTGGCTTGGTATATTTCTACCAGCTCTTCGGCAATCGAGTCATGATTTTTTGAAATGTGATCGCGACGACCACGAAGAAAGGCACGTTCGCTATCGCGCTGACTGCTTACGGAAACGAACTCGCCGGCGGCCATAGAAAGCGCTCCAGCAATCAGACCGGCAAACCCGGCAACAAGAATACTTTCCTTTGAGGCGGCTGTCCCCGCGACACCCAGTACGATACCAGCGGTTGAGACGATGCCGTCGTTGGCGCCAAGTACTGACGCGCGGAGTTTATTGAGCGCATTACCGGAAGTTGCAATAGGTGAGGAAGATTTTTCTGTCATGCCCCTAGAATAGCAAACCTAGTTGGTTTGTGTGAGCTTGCTACGCTTGACAGTACTCCATAGCGGGAGGAACATAGGTATAGTATGAGCGATACATTTGAGTCGATTTTTCAAGAAATCATTGACGACCCAATGAATTCCGAAATGAGAGAGAAGGGGTATATACCCGTGTATACGGCGGGTCCGAAGGCTAAGATTATGATTGTTGGCCAAGCGCCTGGTGCAAAAGCGCAGGTGAGCATGAAGCCTTGGAACGATGTCAGCGGGATAGCGCTCCGTAAGTGGCTAAATGTAACCGATGAGCAGTTCTACGACCCAAACGTAATTGCACTTGTTCCAATGGATTTCTTTTACCCAGGAAAGGCGGCGCATGGAGATTTGCCACCGCGAAAAGGTTTTGCCGAAAAGTGGCACCCACGATTACGTGCACTTATGCCAAACGTGGAGCTTATCATTGTGATTGGCGCCTATGCTCAAAAGTACTATCTTGGTAAAAATGCAAAAAGAAACCTAACAGAAACAGTAATGACCTATGAAGAATATTTACCAACGCACTTTCCGCTTGTCCACCCAAGTCCGCTTAATTTTAGGTGGCGTACGAGGAATCCATGGTTTGAACAGGAGGTGGTGCCAGAGCTCGCTGCACTGGTTGGTCGTATTTTAAGCGACACTCATCGGACTTGAGTCTAATAATCTTTTATTCAAGGGTGCTGATTTTTATGCCTGCTTCGGCTGCAAAGTAGGGAGCCAGTTGCATCAATTGATCGTAGCTGATTGTTGCGCCCTTAAGGCTTGCAATACCGTTGATCGCTTCGATAGTCGACTTCGATAGATCTACATTTTTCATCTTTGCTGAAGTGAAAGTGACCTTAGATATTGTGCAGTTTATAAATTCTACGTTCTTTAGAGTGGCGTTATAAAAATCGACATCACCGATGACACAATCTTCAAAAATCACATTCTCAACCTTACTAAGTCGAAAATTTACGATGTCTAATTTTGAGTGTGCAAAGCGAATATTTTTTAGGTCGCTATCTTGAATTTGTAGTCCACTACAACGACAGCCTTCAATTTGAACGGTACGCCAGCTTGAGCTGGGAAATTGACTGCCCGACAAATTAGTATTTTTGATCTCGGTGTTCACGATATCAAATCGCTCCATGTTCATTGCGGATAAATCTGACTTAACAATCAAACATTCAGAGATGCTAAGGCCTCGAGTTTGGACGCCCGTTCCAATCTGATCCTCTATCATCTTTTCAGTAATATCTTCTTCGTTATTGAAGTAACCCATTAAGTCATCAATTGTCGATAGATTCGTGGGTAGTTGGGGTTTAAGTAAGTTCATGACAGTATCTATTATAAGGAGTTGACGATAGTATAGGTAGCGTTGACATCGTGGGCATTCCTGCTACCTATCCAAACCTTCGATTGCTTTTACGTTGTAAAAAGTCGAAGCTTCAAACCACTACGCAAACCAAATAAAAAGACCGTGCAAGACGGTCATTTTATTTGGTCGGGGTGAAAGGACTCAAACCTTCGACCTCTCGGTCCCAAACCGAGCGCGCTATCAACTGCGCCACACCCCGATGGTGTTTTTACTTAGGGTAGTATACAACACTTCAGGAACTATTGCTAGTGGTACCAGCATGCAAACTCATGTATAACTAATGGTATGAAGAAGAATAGAGTAGTGAGTGTATTTTGGTGGCCAGCCGTTATTGCGGCGGCAGTTTTTGTGTTTGCGGCAGCAATGGTGTTTTCTATCGGCCAGTCTATTTGGTTCGATGAGGGGTATTCGATTCTACTTGCCAAGAACAGCTGGAGTGAACTTTTTGCGCTCACTGCAGTCGACGCGCACCCACCATTTTATTACGCACTTTTGAAAGTATGGGGTTCGGTATTTGGGTTTGATGAATTTGCACTTCGAAGCCTGAGCGCGACGCTTCTTTCGGGCACAGTAGTTATGGTGTCTTTGCTGCTTCGCCGGCTTTTCTCTGCACGAGTTGCACTGCTTGCACTTCCGGTGATTATCTTGGGTCCGTTCTTACTTCGCTACGGGTACGAGGTTCGTATGTACTCAACGGCGTTACTTATCGGCGTATCGGCAACCTACATGCTGGTTGTCGCGCTTAAAGAAAAGCGCTGGTGGCAGTGGGGCATATACGCGGTGCTTGTAGCGCTCGGTATGTACACCTTGTACATGATGGTGGTCGTGTGGTTGGCACACTTTGTGTGGCTGCTCGTTCAATCGCTCAAAAAACCTCGCAACAAGGTAACACAGTGGCAGTGGGTGTATGCCTATGCTGCAGCGGTTGCGTTGTTTGCGGCCTATATTCCAACCTTTTTGTACCAAATGACGAACTCGGCATTGCCGGGAATTGGTAGTGCTATCACCCTGACACGACTGAGTGATATAACAAGCGTATTGCTGACATTTACTCCAGAGTGGAAGCTGGGTGGATTGCTGAGCCTACTTATCCTGGCGGGAATAGCACTTCTTATTTGGGTAGGTGTTCAAACGCATAAGCACCTTACGAAAATTGAGAAAAAACACTACGGATTCTTAGCAGTGCTCGTGCTGGTGCCGCTGGCTTTCTACACGATTACATCATTATCGTCGCACCCTATTTTTGTTAACCGGTACCTAGCGCACGTGGCGATATTTATATACGCACTTGTTGGCGTCACATTAGCGCTGGGAATTGTGTATCAGAAAAAGTTCAAAAAACTTTCATATATTCCGTACTTGGCGTATGGCGTTATTCTCGTGACGTTGTCGATCGGCCTTGTGCAATTACAGGCTGCGGGAAACTATATTTTTGAACGCAATCAAACTCCATATACCCAGCAAATTCGTGACTCGATAAAGTGCTCCGATGCGTTGACGATTGTCGCCGATGACCCATATACCTACATTGATTCGGTGTATTATTTCGACAATTGCGATATTCGTTTCTTTAGCGAGAACGACGTAGAGAAAAAGGGTGGATACGCACCGCTTCATGGAAGTCCAGCACGCGTGGGCAACCAGAGCGAACTTACAGCGCCTATTATTATGACACTTGGCTGGGATGGCAAAGAGCCGAGTTTCGAGCTCGACGAACGCTACAAATTTGTTGACGAAAAAGTATTTGGTTCGCAGTTGATAACAACGTATCGTCTTATCGAGGAATAATCTTAAACAAGAATCGCTTCTTCACGGCAAGCAGTATAATGCCAAGGATAAGCGTTGAGCCAATAAAGTTTACGAGCAAATTGCTTGCTGTGCCCGGTGCTATTAGCAGGTGGGCAAAGAAGAGCAGAACGGCGTGCAAAATATAGACGTACAGTGAGTTGGTACCAAAGGGAAGTAGTATCCATCCGAATGTTTTGGCTATCTGCTTTTCGTAACGCATGAAAATCGCTAAGCCAAGAGTAAACCAAAGGCCAAACAGTACAATTCGGGAAATATCGAGTGAATTCTTATCAAAAACGCTTGTCTGCAACGAATGATAGAACGATGCAACTTGCTCGGGTAAAATACCAACGGTTGTACCGATTACGATGAAAGCATTTATAACAAGTGTGACCGTAGCAATACCAAGCACCGACACGGCAAGACTGCGGCGAATTGTGTTGGTCCGGCGCTGCCACCAACTGCGTAGGTCCACCCAGTGGAACCCAATGATTAAGCCACCAAAGAAGATGAGCTGCCATGAAAGTGGCATAAGGAGCTCGGTAGAGTCACCAGTAATGTCGTGGGCGATAGGGAAGATTGACCATAAAGCACAGCTGATGAGGGCAACCACCCACCACTTGCCTTTGCGGAGCAACCAGAGTGCGAGCGGTGTTGCGATAATAAAGATAGCGTATAGGCGTAAGAAATCTGCCCAGCCGTAGAGGTATTGTAGGCTGAAAGCACCAAATAGAATTTCGTGAATCGGTTGATCCATGGGGCGAATGCCGGGTTTTAGACCCGGGTTGTCGAGGAAGAACCAGCCGATAAGTGTAAAAATGAGCATTAGAATCACCGAGGTAATATAGAGGGTGATTCCACGCTTAAGTACTAAGAGCGCCGATACGCGAAAGGGCTTATCAGCAAGATTGCGCCCACGGACGATCCCGAGCAATATACCAGAAATCATAAAAAATCCCTCGGCGGCCGATACTAATAGTGTTCCGCGCAGTGCTACCCAATCGTAAAGATTTGGGTACCATTGAAGGTGGTTCAATATGATTGATACCAAGAAGTAGCCACGTAGTAGGTCGAGGGCAATGATTCGTGGGGCTTTTTCTTGTTTTACGGTTTTTTGCATTGATTGTTATTATACCAAGTTAAAAAGTAGCTTATACTGGATATATGAATAAAGTTCCCTATCCGGCATCAGAATTTTCATTGCACGACGATCAAGGCGTAGTGCGTACGCTGGGCGATTATGCTGGAAAATGGGTAGTGCTCTACTTTTATCCTAAAGATGACACGCCCGGATGTACGGTAGAGGCTTGCAGCTTGCGCGATGCGCGTGACGAGTTGGCTGCACTTGGGGCCGAGATTGTCGGAGTAAGTCGCGACGAAGCGACGAGTCACGAGAAATTTAAGGCGAAACACTCACTGAACTTTACGTTACTTTCTGACCCGGAAAAAGTAGCAATTGAGGCATACGGGGCTTGGGGTCAGAAAATGTTTGGAAAAGAAGGTATTTTACGAAAAACCTTCATTATTGATCCCAAGGGCCAGGTCGTAAAAGTATACGGTCGCGTTACCCCTATGGGACATGGCGATGCGATTATCGAGGACTTAAAGACACTTCAAAAGGTATGAAATACGTCGTAGCGGTAAGCGGTGGGGTCGATTCGATGGTACTTCTTGACATGCTCGTTCGAGAGGGTAGTCACGAACTCGTTGTGGCGCATTTTGATCACGGAATTCGTGCAGATTCGCATAAAGATGCGCAGTTTGTGCAAGAAATCGCCGAAAAATACGGGCTTCCATTCGAAAAACGGCGTGAAGTGCTCGGTGAAAAAGCTAGCGAGGCATTGGCACGCGAGCGCCGCTATGCATTTCTTCGCAGTGTTGCTGCAAAGCATAGAGCAAAAATTATTACCGCACATCACCTCGATGATGTAGTAGAGACGGTGGCGATTAATATTACTCGGGGCACTGGTTGGCGAGGATTAGCAGTAATGGACACCGATATCGTGCGACCGTTGGTGGATACTGAAAAAAACGATCTTATTACGTACGCGAATCGTCAGGCTATTCGATGGCGCGAGGACGCAACGAATAGTTCGACCGTGTATTTACGCAATATGTTACGGCGGCGAATTGGTCCTGCGCTCGAAACGCAGCAAAAACGAGAGCTCCGCGCGTTGCATGCTCATCAAAAAGCCTTAAAGCGTGAAATTACTACCGAGGTTCGGGCGCTTGTAGGCGAAGGGCCGTGGTATAGTCGCTACTTCTTCACGCATGTGCAGACACCGGTTGCATTAGAGTGCCTTCGTGAAGTTACCGAGGGTAGACTCACTCGTCCTCAGCTTGCCCGGCTCCTCCATGCCATAAAAGTTGCAAAGCCGCAGGCCACATACGAGGCCGGAGCGGGCATCCGGATCCATTTCAGTACTCGCCAATTTAGGTTGTAACTGTTAAAATTATATAGATATACCTAGGTTTCTTAGAACGCCCGAAAGGATTGGATAGTTTTACATGGCATCAACCGCACCGTCACCAAAGAAAAAACCAAACGCAATTTTACGGATCACCCTATTTTGGGCAATTATCGTATTTGGCGCATTAATTGTTTACGCACTTATTGGCGGTGGGCAAGACCTCAAGTCTGTACCACTTTCTGATGTTATTAGCCGTGCAAACGATGGCCAAATCACAAAAATTGTCGTAGAAGGAAATAGCCTTACCGTTACGCCAAAAGGCAGCGACAAGCCAACTGAGTCTTCGGTAAAGGATGGCGCGAGTTCACTCCAAGAACAGGGCCTTGAGTCGGATGCTCCGGTAACTGTTGAGTTCAAAACACCTTCAGCAACGTCTGATATTTTATGGAATTTGGCGATTATTATTGTGCCAGTCATTCTTATTGCTGCATTCTTCTTGTTTATGATGCGCCAGGCACAAGGCCAAAACAACCAAGCTATGAGCTTTGGTAAGTCAAAGGCTATTTTGTACGGCGACGACAAAAAGAAGGTTGTATTCGACGACATTGCCGGTAATGATTCTGCTAAACAAGATCTTGAAGAAGTTGTAGACTTCCTAAAGAGTCCTAAAAAGTACGAAGCGCTTGGTGCCAAAATTCCTAAGGGTGTATTGCTCGTAGGTAGCCCAGGTACTGGTAAGACAATGCTTGCTCGTGCAGTAGCAGGCGAAGCAAACGTCCCATTCTTTAGTATTAGTGGTTCAGAATTCGTTGAAATGTTTGTAGGTGTTGGTGCGTCTCGTGTCCGTGACCTCTTTGCTAAGGCAAAAAAGAATGCCCCGGCGATTATCTTTATTGACGAAATTGATGCCGTTGGACGCCGTCGTGGGAGCGGTATGGGCGGTGGTCACGACGAACGTGAACAAACCCTCAACCAAATTCTTGTTGAAATGGACGGCTTCGAAACTGGAACAAACGTTATCGTGCTCGCCGCAACAAACCGTGCTGACGTGCTTGACCCTGCACTTCTTCGCCCAGGTCGTTTCGACCGACGCACAAACATTATGCTTCCAGAGCGAAAAGACCGCGAAGCAATTTTGAAGGTTCACTTTAAGAACAAGCCAACAGACGACAAAGTAAATATTGATGCGCTTGCCGCAAAGACTGCTGGTTCATCGGGTGCAGACCTCGCTAACATCGCGAACGAAGCTGCTATCATTGCCGCTCGCCGCGATAGCAAGAAAATCTCAAACGCTGATATCACTGAGGCATTTGAAAAGGTTGCGATTGGTCCAGAGCGCAAGACAAAGGTGATGAACGAAGAAGAGAAGCTCATGACCGCTTACCATGAAGCAGGGCATGCCCTTGTTGGTCACGTTGCGCCAGATAGCGACCCAGTACACAAGGTTACTATCATTCCTCGCGGCGGTACCGGTGGTGTGACATGGTTCTTGCCACCTGAAGACCGCAACTACACCAGTGTGATTGAATTCAAAGATATCCTTGCCCGCGCACTTGGTGGTCGTGTTGCTGAAAAAATCATCTACGGTGAAGACCGCGTTACTACGGGTGCCGGTTCAGACCTTCGCAAAGCAACTGAGATCGCTCGCGACATGGTTATCGAGCAGGGAATGGGCACAAAGCTTCGTGACCAAGTATTCCACGAAGACAATGGTGGAATGGTATTCGACAAAATGACCCACGAGCGTCCGTATAGTGACGACACGGCTCGTATCATTGATGGCGAAGTATCCGTACTCGTAAAAGAAGCAGGCCAACGTGCTGAAGCGATTCTTCTTGCAAACCGCAAGAGCCTCGACGCACTTGCGCAGGAGCTTGTGAAAAAGGAAACCATTGAAGAAAAAGAAGTTGCTGAAATCTTAAAGAATGCAAAACTTCCTAAGGAGGCCGCACTCTATTAACCTAGACGCGGGCGAAAGTTTGCATGATTAATTTCCGCGCAACAATCTCGAAAGCAAATAAACGGTTGCCGCTTAAAATAGCGGCAACCTTGCTCGCGGGCTCTTCGTTAGTAGGGAGTATTCTTGGATTATTCCGTGATCGTCTTTTGAACGGCATGTACTACGACACCTATAAGATGGGTCTCGACGCGTACACCGTTGCGTTTACAATTCCAGACTTCATGTTCTTTATTTTGGTATCGGGTGCGTTGAGTGTGACGTTTATCCCGGTATTTACACAACGTCTTTCGACGGGTAACAAGAAGTCAGCGTGGGAACTTTCAACAAGCCTGCTTAACTTACTTGCGCTCATTACCTTTGCAACGAGTATATTGATTATTATTTTCGCCGAACCATTGGTGCATTTGCTTGTTGGACCAGGACTCCCCGAGTCTGGACAGGCGCTGGCGGTGAGTATGATGCGCGTTATTGCGATTAATCCATTCCTCTTCGCTGTTGCAACGGTGTTTGCTAGTATGCAGCAGGCGGTGGGTCGGTTTGCGTTCTTCGCCCTTGCGCCGGTGCTCTATAACCTCGGTATTATTATTGGTGCGCTCTTCTTTACAAACGGTATTAACCTATTCGGTTGGCAAGTATTTGAAGGCGGTATCATGGGTGTTGCGCTTGGTGTTGTGCTTGGTTCTATTTTGCAGCTGCTCGTGAGCAGTTTAGGGTTGTACGGTATGGGCTTCGATTATCGATTTAAGATTTTCTGGAAGAACAAAGGGCTCCATAAAGTGCTTCGCTTGCTGCCTCCGCGCTCACTTGACCAAGGCATCGACTACGTAAATAGTATCGTTGAGACAAACCTCGCATCGCGCATGGCAACCGGTAGCGTTCGTGCCTACCAACAGGCAACGACACTTTCGTTCGTGCCAATCAACCTAATTGGTGTGGCGATTAGTACGGCTGCTTTTCCAAAGATGACTGAGCGGCTTGGTCAGGGGCGCCCCGACCTATTTAAAAAAGAATTGCAGTCGGTACTCCGTGTGATTATTTGGTTGGCGCTACCAGTAACTGTAGTGGCCTACTTTGGTCGCGGTTACCTAGTGCACTTTATTGAGCCGGGCGGTGACCCGTATATGGCCGGAATTTTGGCGGTGCTTGCGCTTTCGATTCTGTTTCGTTCGGTTTACTTTATCTCGGCACGAAGTTTCTATGCACAGCAAGACACCAAGACGCCACTCTACATTTCACTCTTCACTATTAGCCTTAACATTACGCTTGCGATCTGGCTTTCAATGGGGCTTTCAATGGGCGTGTATGGGTTGGCCTGGGCCGCGGTTATTACTTCGGCGGTAGAAGTGGCAATTCTGTTTGTTGTTATGTCTCGCCGCATTTCAGGAATGTTCGATAAGCCATTTGTAAATGCCGTGATTCGCATGGTGAGCGCAACTGGGTTTACGGCTATTTTCACGTACATCGCCGTTGCCTTTATGCCGCTCAGTGCCGACGATGTATTCTTGTCGTCTATCACGAAGTTCTCGCTTATCGTTGGAATAAGTTTATTAACGTATATAATTATATGTCGAATGTTCAAGCTCGAAGAGGTAAACCCTGTATTGCAGCGAATTCGAAACATTTTATTTAAGCAACCGAAAGTTGATTCATGACCCAAGACACTATTCGTAATTTTTGTATCATTGCGCACATCGACCACGGCAAGTCGACGCTTGCTGACCGTATGCTCGAAATAACCAATACGGTGCAAAAGCGCGAGATGAAATCGCAGCTACTGGATAGTATGGATCTTGAGCGCGAAAAAGGTATTACTATTAAGTTGACGCCTGTGCGCATGACCCATAAGGGCCACGAGCTGAACCTTATCGATACGCCAGGTCACGTGGACTTCAGCTACGAAGTATCACGAAGCCTTCAGGCCTGTGAAGGTGCTATTTTGGTGGTCGATGCATCGCAGGGGATTCAGGCGCAAACACTTGCCAACGTGTATCTTGCTATAGCGGCCGACCTTAAAATTATTCCGGTGCTCAATAAAATAGACTTACCAGCAGCTGACGTTCCGCGCGTTAGTGCTGAAGTCATTAACCTGCTTGGTTGTGACGAAGATGACATTATTAAAATTAGTGCAAAAACAGGCATGGGCGTTGAAGATGTACTCGATGCGGTGGTTGAGCAGATTGAGCCACCAAAAGGTAAGCAAGAAAACGCATCACGTGCACTTATTTTCGACAGTTACTACGATGATTATCGCGGAGTTGTGTTGTATGTTCGTGACTTCGACGGCGAAATCCGCAAGGGCGACACTATTGAGATGATGGCAACCGGTGCTTCGGGTATTGCGCTTGAAGTCGGGTCGCTTAGTCCGGGTATGACACCGAGCGATAAATTGCAGTCGGGTGAGATTGGCTACATTGTTACCAACCTTCGCACTACGCGCGAGGCTCGTGTTGGTGATACGGTAACGACAAAACGTTCCCAGGCTTCCGATGCGTTGCCGGGATATAAGCTGGTGCAGCCATTTGTGTACGCCGGATTCTTCCCGGTGAGTAACGACGATTATCAGGATCTAAAAGATGCGATTGAAAAACTCAGCATGAGCGACTCGGCGCTGCAGTACGAACCAGAGAATTCGCCGGTACTTGGCTTTGGTGTGCGTATTGGATTCTTGGGGCTTCTGCACCTCGACATTATTCGCGAACGTTTAGAGCGTGAGTACGACCTTGACCTTGTAGTAACGAACCCATCGACCGACTATCACGTAACGCTCACCGATGGTCAACAAGTTGATATTAAAAGCGCTAGCAACCTACCGGAAGTCACTAAAATTGTTGAAATTCGCGAACCATGGATTAAGGGTGAGATTATTGTTCCGTCACAGTATATTGGCGCAGTGCTGCAATTGATTGTTTCGAAGCGTGGCCGCCAGTCGAACCTTAGTTACATCGATGAGCGCGCACTTATCAGCTTTGAGGCGCCACTTGCAAACTTATTGACCGACTTTTACGACCAATTAAAGTCTGTAACTAGTGGCTATGGTTCATTTAACTACGAACTCGACGAATACCGCATCGACGATTTAGTGCGTATTGATTTTTACGTTGCTGGTGAAATGATCGATGCCTTGAGTATTATGGCGCACCGCTCAGAGGCGCAGAGCCTTGGCCGTGAAATCACCAAAAAGCTCAAAGATGTTATTCCACGCCAGAACTTCCAGGTTGCCTTGCAAGCGGCAATTGGTGGTAAGTTTATTGCCCGTGAAGATTTAAGCGCGTACCGAAAAGACGTAACGACTGGTCTTTATGGTGGTGACGTTTCTCGTAAAAAGAAGGTGCTTGCTAAGCAGGCTAAGGGTAAGAAGCGCATGAAGCGATTCGGTAAGGTTGATATTCCTTCTGAAGCGTTTATGGTGATGTTGAAGCGCGATTAGCCGCTCGAACTAACGAGTGGCAGTAGCGAGACTGTGAAGTGCGTCAATAATGTTGTCTAGGACAACATGTTTATCGAGCGTTCCGTCAATATCAATAAGGAGCCCGTTGTTTTTGTAGTAGTCAATTACGGGTAGTGTTTTTTCACGGTACTCGTGTAAGCGGATTTCAAGAATTTCTTCGGTGTCATCGTCGCGACCACCACGGTCATTAAGGTGTGAGCTGAGATGCCATCGTTCACGGATGGTGGCTTCATCGACGTTTAAGTAAATAACGGCTTTTATAGGATGGCCGGCCTCTTGGGTTGCATCGAGCACTCCAGCTTCTTCGCCATGCCAGCGGCCAACTGAGCTAAGAATTAATGGTTTTTGTGAAAATTTATCTTGCGATAAATAGGGGAGGACAATTTCAATGTAGTCGTCGGTTGGGATTAACTTACCTTCGCGGAGGCAGTCCTTTACATGTTCGGGTACGATAGAGTTTCGAAGAATATCGCCACCACCAAGAAGTACACCGTCGAGTAATGTTTCGAGTTCACGCCCGTGAGTGTCTTTGCCGGCAAAGGGTCGTCCAAAAATATTAATTGAGCCAGTGCCGAGCCATTCGCGGATTTCGGTAATTTTTTGCGTGTTTTCCATAGAAGCAGTATACAGAAGTGTGCGTAAAGGGGCAATTTAGCACTCATTGACAGAGAGTGCTAGAAACAGGTACAATATAAGTATGACAGAGCGACAACGACTCATACTTGCAGCAATTATCGAGCAGCATGCCGAAATTGCCGCACCGGTTGGTAGCGTCATGCTGGCCAAACTTTTTGGTGTTTCGAGTGCCACAATTCGTAGCGAAATGGCACGCCTCGAAGAAATGGGCATGATCGAACAGCCACACACTAGTGCAGGCCGTATTCCAACCGATGCTGGCTACCGTTTTTACGTGAATAGCCTTAATGAAGCACAGGTAAACCAGCCGCAGCTTGTTGATCGCAGTGCGAAAGCAATTGAAGCTCGCGCGGCAAATCATGGCGACCGCGCCGACCGTGCAATTCGTAGCGCCGTTGATAGTTTGGTGGAATTAACCCAAAATCTTGGTATCGCGACGATTGGCGACGAATTGTATTTAAGCGGCATTGGAAACTTGTTTTCGCAACCAGAATTTATGCAAGGCGAGCATGCGCAACAAGTAGCGCGCCTGCTCGATAATTTGGAGCCATGGCTTCGCGAGGCGAAACCAAACGAACCGCTCAATGTGTATATTGGCTCTGAAAATCCAATTGGCAAGGCGAGTGGCGCAACACTTATTATTAGTAAGTTCCGTTCGCCGTATAGCGATAACAGTTACATTGGCGTACTTGGCTCGACCAGACAAAGCTATGCCAAGGTAATGCGACTCGTGCGACACACCGGTGCAATGTTAGAAGAAATTTTGTAGAAATAGTGGAGAAGATAGATGGCTGAAAAGAAAGCAAAAAAAGAAGATATTCAGAACGAATTTGAGCAACAACTTGGTGAGCTGACGCTTGACTTGCAACGTACCCGTGCTGATTTTGAAAACTACCGTAAACGCGTCGATGCTGAAAAAACTGCTGCTCGCGAATATGGCCAAGCACATGCAGTCCTAAAGCTCCTACCGGTCGTTGATAATATCGAACGGGCTATTGCGTATACACCTGAAGAGCTTAAAGATAACCCTTGGGCTCAGGGTGTGGCGAACCTTGTCAAAAACCTTGATAAATCGCTCGAAGGTCTTAATGTGAAGCGCATCGATGCCACTACTGGCGTAGAATTTAACCCAGAACTCCACGAAGCAATTCAGTTCGACGAAGACGCCACTGGTGAAAAAGAAGTGATCGCTGAAGAGCTTCAGGCAGGATACACTCTCAACGGCAACGTTATTCGCCACGCCATGGTAAAAGTTACCAAGCAATAACACCCCAAGCAATCTAGTTCTGCTCATGCTATACTAAGCATAATTATGAGGGTGGATATGACTTCCGAGCAGCAGCAAGCTGTTGAGCTACTAATAGAGCAGCAGTTTAATGGTGACGCGATCGCTGCCGCCTGGCAGTTAAAGGGCTATTTGGTTGAGCGTTTAACGAACCGGGTGACTCCGGTTGCAGCGAAAGCCGTTGCGCGAGAACGCGGTCCGGTACTACTTTCGGTTCGTGGGCTTACAAAAACATATAAACGCGGCCGCCAGCGCATTCCGGTGCTGCATGGTGTCGATCTCGACATTCACGAGGGTGAAATTGTTGCCATTACCGGTGCAAGCGGAAGTGGCAAGAGCACACTACTTCAGCTTATGGGCGGTCTCGATAAGCCAACCTCGGGCGAGGTAGTGTATGGTGGTAAAAACCTTGCAAAACTTTCTGATGGCAAACTGTCGGAGTTCCGTCGCCAAACTGTTGGGTTTGTGTTTCAGTTCTTTTATTTGCAGCCATTTTTACGGCTCGAACGCAACCTCGAGGTGCCGGGTATGTTTGCACGTACTAAGCGAAAAGTTCGGCTCGAC
>JBOHNV010000006.1:0-45387 GCA_050730895.1 Candidatus Microsaccharimonas sp. | reverse complement strand
ACCATAAGCAAAACGTGCTAACGCCCCTAGAATGTGGTATTGTATTAGCAATATGGCAGAAAAAGAAACATTTACACTCACACCACAAGAACAACCAAACAAAGATGACTTCGCAGCCATCCTTGCGATGCAAGAAGCTGACATGCGACGCTCAGCCCAGCGCATCATTGAGGCAGAGCTCGCCGAAACCCCAGCCGAGCAACCTATCGAAGGCCAAATGGAGCTTCCATTTAGCAGCAAATCAGAGGCCGATGCAAACACACCAAACAAGCGAAAGCGTGGCAGCAAGGCTGTTGCCGCAGTAGTCGGCGTTGGCGTGGCGGCCGGTCTTGGCGCCGGCTTCGCTGCCGCTACCGCGCCCGATGAATTCTCAAACGAAAAAACGAGCTATATTGCAGAAAACGGCGACGGCCTTTGGGACGCAGCCGAAGAAATCGAAGGGTCATTTAATATGAATGACGCGATAGACAGCATTAAAGGCGACCCAGCCAACATCGACGTACTAAAAGATGGCTTGCAACAAGGCGAAAGTATCGTCATTCCAGTTAGCACTAAGGATATCGAAGACCAGAATAAGTAGCGGGCTGCCTTTCAGCCAAACAAATAACCCGGCACTTGGCCGGGTTATTTTTATACAACAATACTTACCAGGCGTCCCGGTACGTAAATCACCTTCTTCGGCTCTCCCGTCACAAACTTCGCAACATTTTCCTGCGCCAAAGCCTGCGTCTTGATTTCCTCTGGGTCGGCATCCTTACCAACCTGAATTTCACCACGTAGCTTTCCGTTCACCTGAACAGCAATTGTAACGGTATCTTCAACGGTCAGTGCTTCGTCCCATACTGGCCAGTGCGCATTCTGCTCTAACCCGTTATGACCCAGTTGTTCCCACAATTCGTTCGCCATATGTGGTGCAAATGGCTCAATGAGCTGTACGAGCGCACCAAGCGCTTCACCCCAGGCATCCTTTGAAAATCCATCTACCTTTAATTTATAAAGATCGTTTACGAACTCCATTTGAGCAGCGATTGCGGTATTAAAGTGAAGTTGTCGAATGTCGTCTGTGACCTTGCGAATTGTTTTATGCTGCAAGACAACAAGCGCCTTGTCGTTCTTCGTCACATCTTTTGCCGATGCATCGTATTCCTGAACAAGCGTCCAGATACGGTTAAGGAAGCGGTAGATGCCAGCGATACCGCGTGAATCCCAGTTGGCATCGAGGTCGATTGGACCCATAAATAGCAAGTACGTGCGCAGTGCATCGGCACCATAGCCTTGGTCGATGATTTCAAGCGGGTCAATAACATTCCCCTTACTCTTACTCATCTTTGTACCATCTTCGGCGTTAATATAGCCGTGGTACACCAATTTCTTCACTGGCTCTTTAAAGTTTGTGAGCCCCATATCGTTAAATACATGTGACCAAAAACGAACGTACAACAAGTGTGCTACTGCGTGGTCGCCACCTACGTAATAATCGAGCGGGCTCCAATAATTTACTTTTTCAGGATCCCAAGCACGTTCAGCGTTGTTTGGGTCGCTATAGCGAAGTAGGTACCAGCTTGAACACGCGTAGCCATCCATGGTGTCGGTCTCACGTTTTGCTGGGCCGCCACATTCAGGACAGGTCGTATTTACCCAGTCTTCGGCGTGCGCCAATGTTGACTGGCCGTCACCCTTAGGCGCAAAGTCTTCAACCTCAGGCAAAATAACCGGGAGCTGATCTTCAGGGACCGGCACCGCACCATGTGTTTCACAGTGAATAATTGGAATTGGCGCACCCCAATAGCGCTGGCGACTAATCAGCCAGTCACGCATACGGTAGGTAGTTTTCGCTTCACCGAGCTTTTTCGCTTCAAGCCAAAGCACGATCTTTTCGCGAGCATCGCTGGCTGAAAGTCCGTTATACTCGCCCGAGTTAATAAGAGGGCCTTCGCCGCTGTACACCTGCTCGGCAGAATCCACCGGTTTTTCAATCACTTCAATAACAGGAAGATTATAGGTTTCGGCAAAGGCGAAGTCACGTTCGTCGTGGCCTGGCACACCCATGACAGCACCGGTGCCGTAGCCACCAAGTACGTAATCGGCCACCCAGACAGGTACTTTTTCGCCGCTTACCGGGTTAATCGCATAGCTTCCTGTAAATACACCGGTCTTTTCTTTGGTGTCGTTTGTGCGGTCAATTTCAGACTTCTTTACGGCCTCTTTAATGTAGCCCTCGGTCATTGCTTTTGTGTCGCCAGTAGCGAGCCTCAAGGAAAGTTCGTGTTCTGGGGCAAGCACAATAAAGGTTGCTCCAAAAATGGTGTCAGGGCGGGTTGAAAATACAGTAATCGTATCGTCTGAGCCTTCAACGGTAAATTGAATCTCGGCACCCACTGAACGGCCAATCCAGTTGGTCTGCGCGGTCTTAATTTTTTGTGGCCAATCAAGTGATTCGATTTCATCAAGAAGCGGATCTGCGTAGTCGGTGATCTTAAAGAACCACTGTTTCATTGATTTCTTTTCAACCAATGAACCACAGCGCCAACAATGTCCGCCTTCGACTTGTTCATTCGCAAGAACAGTTTTATCAACCGGGCACCACCACTGCAACGCCTCTTTTTGGTAAGCGAGGCCGCGTTTATAGAATTCGGTAAAAATCCACTGCGTCCATTTGTAATAGTCGGGATCGCTGGTATTAATTTCACGCGTCCAGTCGATACTTGAACCAATACGTTTAATCTGGCGCTTGAAGTTTTCGATGAAGTTTTCGGTAGCAACGACCGGCGAGGTGCCTGTTTTTATCGCGTAGTTTTCGGTTGGAAGCCCAAAAGCATCCCACCCCATAGGGTTAAGAACGTTATGGCCGTGTTGACGGTGAAATCGTGCGATTGCATCGACAATTGCGTGCTCAAAGGCATGCCCGGTGTGCATACCAGCACCACTTGGGTACGGGAACATCGGCGACACATATGTCTTTGGTCGTGGATCGTTATCAATCGCAACACTCGCCTGTTGCGCCTCCCAAGCGGCCTGCCACTTAGGTTCAATTTCAGTTGGATTGTATCGCCTCATAATACTGTTATTGTAACAGATTAGCCGTCGTTTTCAGAGACCGGAGTCAGCGATTCAAAGAATGCACGCTTTTTTGCAAGCCAGGTTGGCGATTGTCGCACAAGCTTTTCATCATCATCAGTCGATGCTAAAACAATCTTTACCGCCTCTTCAAGGTAAATGCCGCCCTGAGACCCCTTAAACAACACTGCACCGCCCTCTTCAAGGTACTTATGTGCCAATGCACCAGCTTCAAGGGCAGAATTTACACTTACCACGTGACAGCCATTAGAGCGCGCTGCAGGTACTAAGTACTTCGCAGCCTCTTCGCCCACTGTAATCACGTGCGCGAGCTCAGACGGGTCACAGAGCTTCCCTAGGGCTGCGTGTTCAACCTCGGAGGTATCACCCAGTTCATTCATGCTTCCAAGCACCGCAATGCGCTGTGGGGCGCTAATTTGATACAACGCACGGAGCGCCGAAGCCGCCGCCAACGGGCTTGAATTATAGGTATCATCAATAATAGTCGAGCCCTCTTGCCCACGCAGAATATTCATCCGCCCATTCACCGCTTGAATTTTCGCCATGCCACTCGCCACTTCTTGTTCAGACATACCCAACTTCGCACCCACTGCACCCGCAGCAACAGCCGAACGAATACTGTGTTCACCTACCAAGTGGATTGTCGCAGGAACCGGCGCAGCGTACTCAAGCGCCCTAAACGATCCTGTAAAACCATCTTCAAACGTGTAATCGTCACTTCTAAAGTTATATTCGGCCGTTTCGGTGGTGCCATAGGTATTAAATCCGGAATCAGTAATATAGGCTGCGTATGCGCCTGGAATGTCGTCTCGATTAATCAGCGCCCATTTGCTGTAATTAGCAGCCGAAAGCTCCTCTGCAGCCACTGCATCGAGTGTCTTAAAGAATTCCATATGCTCGGGTGCGACAGATGTCACCACGGCAATATCTGGCGTTAAATACGTTCCAAAGTGCGGAATCTGCCCAATTCTATCGGTACCCAGCTCTTGAACAATCACATCAACATCAGCCGGCTGTTTAATGCGCTGTTTTACTGCCCTAAATACGGCCATCCACTGCGCAAGACTGCGAATATCTTCAGGAAATTCTACTCCCAACATCGCGAGCGGCGCGCTCAATTCAGCATTATGATTTCCTTCGTGGAGCCGAACGCGGAACTTCTCAGCGAGCACCGTACCAACGGCAATTTTAGTGCTTGTTTTACCAACACTCCCCACAACAACAACTAATTTTACCTCGGGGTGTTTTTTGAAGTACTTCTTAACGGAGTCTTCGAGCTTTTTTTGGATATATTTTTTAAACATTAGGTCTATTATGACATGAAAGTATACAATTTGGTGGAGCATATCGGATTCGAACCGATGACCTCTTCCATGCCATGGAAGCGCGCTAGCCAACTGTGCCAATGCCCCAAGTGAACCTAGGTAATTTTACCAAATAATTGCCCCTTAAGCTAGTCGGTGCCTTAGTAAAAAAACCACCCCAATGAAGGAGTGGTATTTCTGCTGCTGCGCGCCCACCCGGGGCGGCTTAGCTTTTTGACTGTGTTTGTTTTAGCATGGGTCACCCCATGCGCATCAGCATATACATAGTATGCCCCTAAACATATAAAAACGCAAGCGGAATGCAATTCAGCTCCGTTTCAGTGGTAGCTATAGCTATTTACACGCAAATATGATTAGATAAGCATGTTCAGAAGCACGCGCGTAGCAGAAAGCATGCCAGTGTATCCTCTCACCACGATGATACTCTCTCGTCGCCAAAGCGATTGCCAGCAGGTCGATCTGACAGCAAATCTATAATTAGCACAAGAGAGTATACATATATGTCACAAAACTTGTTTATCGGAAGCCTCGCATACGCGACAAACGACGACAGCCTCAAAGCATTCTTTGAAACTATCGGCGAAGTGTCTAGCGCACGCGTTGTAACCGACCGTGAAACCAGCCGTTCAAAGGGCTTTGGTTTTGTTGAATTCGCTGACGAAGCCAACAACCAAAAAGCCGTTGACGAGCTTAACGGTAAAGAACTCGACGGACGTCCAATTAACGTGAGCCTTGCTCGCCCTAAAGAAGACCGTCCTCGTCGTGACTTCGGCGGCAACGACCGCGGTGGTAACGGCGGCGGTGCATTCCGTCAACGTAGCTGGTAATTTTACCACACGTACAAATAACCTCCCGTAATGGGAGGTTATTTTTTATGGCAAAAAAATATAAAGGCGCGACAACAATTACCGGAACAACGGCGATGTCAAAAACTCAAATGGCAAATCAAACAACGCAACAACAATTCCAAAACCATTCAAAAGCCATATGGTCGTCAGTACGACTGCCCCAGTTAGCGCTAAAACGAGCACTTTTATGTATATATTCTGACGTTTAAGCCATGCCACCCACGCGTCGTACTTTCCTTTTGCATACTCAAGCACCCTCGAAGCAAACGCAAATTCGGTTGCTAAGATTGCGAGGCCGGCAAATACAATCAGCCACCCCGGACCAGGGTACGGCACCAATATCAAACCGATCAGGACTACCAGCCCACCGACAATCCCAATAAGTACCTTTTTAGTATGTGTTCGAAGTTTATTCACCTCTTTAGTATACTACCCAATGATTTTTACAAAAGCAGCTTCATCAATTACTTCAGTTCCGTACTTCTGCGCTTTTGCGAGCTTACTCGCACCTACTTTACCACCGGCCACCAAGTAATCCGTATCTTTTCCGACAGAAGTTTGAAACACACCGCCTTGCGCGCGAATCTTTTCTGCCGCTTCGTCGCGTGACATCGATTCAAGCGAGCCTGTTACAACAAAATGCTTCCCAATAAGTGCACCGGTCTTCTTTGTATATATAGGCTCAACGCCAAGCTCTGTAAACTTCTTGAGTAATCGTATATTATCTTCGCCACTAAACCACGCAATAATCGATTCGGCGACTACTTTTCCAATACCCTCAACACTTTCAAGCTGTTCGAGTGTTGCGTGCGACAATGCGTCAATCGATTCAAACCGATTCGCCAAATCAATTGCAGTTTGTGCGCCGACATGGCGAATTCCTAGCGCTAAAATAAACTTTTCAAGCGGTGGTGTTTTCTTATCTTGAATCGCGGCAACTAATTTTTTCGCAGATAGTTCAGCGAAACGATCGAGCTTGAGCAAATCTTCCACTGTTACAGCGTAAATATCGGCAACGTCTTTTACCAACCCAGCGTCTACTAATGCTACAACGTTTTTCTCACCAAGTGTATCAATATCGAGCGCACCCTTGCTTGCGTAGTACTCCACCGAACGCTTCAGAATAAAGTCACCTGAAGATCCCTTTACGCGGTACACAACATCAGTGCCCGAACGTTCAAACTCGAGCTCCGGATATTGGTTTTTTAGTGCGGTCAAATAATCAAACTTTTCTGCGTCTTTTGGTCGAAGCTCCAACACCACGCTTTCAACTTGCGGAATGATATCACCGGCTTTAAAAATAACCACCGTATCGCCAATTCGAATGTCTTTTCGAGCGATCTCATCGGCATTATGCAAGCTTGCATGTTGTACAGTTGTTCCGGCAACTTGCACAGGGTTAAATACCGCAACAGGTGTCGCTGCACCAGTACGGCCGATACTGATTACAATATCCTTCACCACTGTTGTTGCTTGTTCGGCGGCATACTTATATGCCACAGCAGCACGCGGCTGCTTACCAACCACACCGAGCTTTGCAAAGAGCGCCCGGTCGTTCACTTTAATAACAAGTCCGTCGGTATTAAATGGCAGGTCATGACGCTTTGTATCCCACGCATGGACAAATTCCATTACACCCGCCACCGAATCAAACGTGCTCGCCTGCTGATTGCGACGAATTCCCATTTTTGTTAAATATTCGTACGCAACCATATTGGTTAGAACCTCGTCTGCGGTATCACGAAGTACATCGTAGCCAATAAACGTGAGCGGGCGTTTCGCGACAAGCTTTGGGTCGAGTTGACGAATCGTACCCGCTGCTAAGTTTCGCGGATTCGCAAACACCGGTTTTCCAGCTGCAACTTGTTGTTCGTTCAGGGCTTCAAAATCTTTTTTGAGCATCACAATTTCACCGCGAATTTCGGTGCGACCTTGCAATAAGTGCGCCACAGTCGGGTCGTCACGCAGCCGAAGCGGCACGTTCGCGATTGTTCGCACATTACTCGTTACATCTTCACCGATAAAGCTGTCGCCCCGTGTTACAGCCTGTACGAGCAGTCCATCTTCATAGATAAGCGCGCAAGCCAGACCATCCATTTTAATATCGGCAAAGAATTCGTGCTTTGTACCAGGAAGGAGTCTATCCATACGCACTACCCATGCCTCAACTTCAGAAATATCGAATACATCATTAAGACTTAACATCCGTGAACGGTGCGTTACTTTTTTAAAGCCACCCAAAAGCTCGTTTCCCACACGCTGCGTTGGACTGTCGGGAGTAATCAGTTCGGGATTCTCGGCCTCAATCGTCTTTAGTTCGGCCATTAAACTGTCGTACACCGCGTCATTAACTGTGGGTGTATCAAGCACATGATACTCGTAGCTATACGTAGAAAGTAATTTTTTGAGTTCAAGAGCTCGGGTTTCGTTATTCAGCTTCGACATAATCAACAACCTTTCTGTACAACATGTAGACATACGCTGCGGCCCATACAGTTGAGCCAGCGGTCATAATAAGTGCGAAAAATGGAATTACAGGAAGCCACTGAATTGCCGGCCAAAGCGATTTTAGCCCCATATCAAGCAAGATTGCCGGAATCATCACTACTGCCCACGCCAGAACAATGGTCACCATCATCCAAAGCCATCGAAGTAAAATTTTCGTACGGCGGCCAAGTACCAAATCGCCTGCCGTGCGAAGCGCTCGATACGGGTACATACCTGGAAGCGTCACGATAATCATGGCGAACAAGCTACTTGTTATCCAGTAAAGCGAAAGTAGCGCCAAAAGAGCCGCAGCTATCCAAAAGAGCATCGTTGCCGCGCCGCCGTCGAGCAGCCCTGACCCTAGCGCTGCAGTATAACCTATAAGCGCAATTGCTACAGGAATAAGTTGAATCGCAATAAACAACGAAACAATAACGGTCGCGAATATCGGCGAACCCGAATTATAAAGTCCATCGCGAAGCTTTACTTTATGGCCAGCAAGAATGTTGCGAAGCAACCAGACGGTCGCAAGCCAAGTAAGTAAGAAAATAAATACCGTAAAGATTTGCTGCGCTTCGCTAACTTCGGTTAATGCACTCGGTGAAGCGATCGACACTAGCAAAAGACTCGCCTGCCCAATCGCACCCCAACCACCGCTTAACGCCTCTTGGCCTGTCTCTTTTAGTGTGTCAATAAGCGTGCTGTAGGTGTCTTGGGATTGCATGCCTACAAGTACGGCATAAAAGACAACGTAGGTAGCAACGAGGAGTAAGAATATTTTCCGGTGTCGCCATAATGTGCGAGTTACCTCGTGAGTAAATGCAAAGTTACCCGGCAAGGCAAGTGGCCGAACATACTCGCGACGTCGCGATAATTGAAAGCTTCGGTGCGAACGCCGACTCATAAACGCAACCTGTCGCTTTTTTAAGTTCGCCAGCCAGCGCTTTAGTCGCGACTCAGTCTTCTTTGACTTCTTAGAATTTGTCGGCATTTTCGCCAAGCCTTTTAATACGTTCTTCAAGCGGCGGGTGTGAGCTGAAAAGCTTTGCGAAGAACCCAGGCTTAAGCGGGTTACTAATAAACAATTGTGCGGTTGCGGAGTTTTGCTTGCGCATTGGACGGCCATAATCGCGGAGTTTACCGAGTGCACTTGCCATACCGGCAGAGTCACGCGTCGTTAACGCACCTGACGCATCGGCAAGGTATTCACGTTGGCGGCTAATAGCCATTTGCACAATTGTTGCAATAATTGGTGCCAGAATGATAACAACAATTCCTATGATGTAGAACGCCGGGTGGACGTTGTCGCGCTTACTGTAAAACATTGAGTGCAACACAATATCAGATAGAATTCCAATAGCACTCACAAGGCCAAAAGCAATCATACTAACGCGAATGTCGTAATTTTGAACATGCCCCATTTCGTGGGCCATAACAGCCGTAAGTTCGCGGTCATCCATAATATCGAGCAGCCCAGTTGTGGCTGCGACAATCGCATGCTTCGGATTACGACCCGTCGCAAAAGCGTTTGGTGCGGCGTCGTCAATAACATATACCTTTGGCATTGGCATCCCAAGTGTGATAGAAAGGTTTTCGACGGTTCGGTACAAACGTGGGTTGTCCGACTTCTCAATTTCCTGAGCTCCAGTCATGGCAACAGCTAGCTTACCTGCCGCAAAATATTGAATCGCAGCGTAAATAAGCGCACCTGCCATTACCCATAGTGTAATAGACGATTCACCAAAATATAGGCTGACAGCCCAACCGATAGCTGTAATCAAGCCAACAAACACCGCCATAATGAGGACGGTGTTGCGCTTGTTGGCAGCAATTGCTTTATACATGTATCTTTAAGACCTACTTAAAACTTAACGTCTACGGGCTTGTTTGCGGCCGCCATCTCGCCTTCTTCAACTTCAAAGAAGTCACGGTTCTTAAAGCCAAACATACCAGCTACAACGTTTGCAGGGAAAGTTTGGATCTTGGTGTTAAGATTGGTAACACCAGAGTTGTAGAAACGGCGTGCACCTTGAATTTTATCTTCGGTGTCAACAAGTTCGCGTTGCAATTCAACAAAGTTTTCGTTTGCCTTAAGGTCTGGATAGCTTTCAGCAACGGCAAAGAGGCTTTTTAGTGCGCCTTCAAGTTGGTTTTCTGCTGCGGCGGTTTCTTTTACACCGTTCGCGTTTACAACGTTTGCGCGAGCTTCTGTGACGGCAGTGAAGACACCAGATTCGTGCTTTGCATATCCCTTAACAGTTTCGATAAGGTTTGGAATAAGGTCCAAACGTCGCTTTAGCTGTACGCTAATGTCGCTCCATGCTTCTTCGACGCGAACGCGAAGGGTAACAAGGCTGTTGTAGGTAGCCCAGACGAAAATAGCAAGTAGTGCTACTACGCCAAGAATAATCCAAAGTGTAATCATGTTCTATGTAACTCCTTATTTCTAATACTCTTAGTATACCAAAAAAGCTTATAGATTGCTGACGTTTCGGCTCTTTTAATAAAAAATAAAGCCCCGGAGGGCTATATTCAAAAATTGGTGCGCAGAGCGGGACTTGAACCCGCACGGCCGTAATGGCCAAGAGATTTTAAGTCTCTCGTGTCTACCGATTCCACCATCCGCGCCAATCTGTTAATGACACGAATCGTGTCTACGCATGTTACGTAATCCACCATCCGCGCGTTATGGAGGCACCTACGGGTAACGCTCCCGTCTACACGGTTTTGCAGACCGTTGCCTAACTTCTCGGCCAAGGCGCCATCTGTTGACCTATTATACATGATAAAACTAATACCACACTCAACGGAAAGTGCTAAAATAAAATCAGCAAAAACTACTCTATGCAACAATTTCTCAAAGTACTCCTTAATACATTAATTGCAAACGTCACGACGAGCTTTCTTTGGTTCGCTCTTACATTCTGGGCATATTTAGAAACACAATCAGTTATCGCCACAGCGGTTGTTGGTGGTATATACATGCTGCTCGTTTCTATTTCGAGCTTATTTTTCGGTACACTTGTCGACCAACACCGTAAAAAATCAATTATGGTGTTCTCGTCGATCTTCACACTTGTTGCGTATGCACTTGCCGGCATCGTCTACTTCACTGCACCATACGAAGCTGTTACGAATCTCCTCTCGCCAACTTTCTGGGCTTTCGCCGGTATTATTTTAATAGGGTCTGTCGTCGAAAATATGCGAAACATCGCACTTTCTACCACAGTTACGCTACTCGTACCAAAAGAAAAACATGCCAATGCAAACGGACTTGTTGGAAGTGTCGCTGGCATTGGATTCTTAGTAACATCAGTATTCAGTGGCTTAGCCATTGGGTTTCTTGGCATGGGTTGGACACTCGGCATCGCCATTGCTCTGACTTTTATTTCGCTGATTCACCTCGTCTATTTCGTTACTATTCCTGAAGAAAAAATCGCCCACGACCCGGAGCTTTCTAACAAAAAGATCGACATCAAAGGAAGTATTGCGGCAATTCGTGCCGTACCTGGTCTTCTAGCGCTTATCTTCTTTTCTACCTTCAATAACTTTATTGGAGGCGCCTATATGGCACTTATGGACCCGTATGGGCTCACTCTGTTTCCAGTTGAGGTGTGGGGCGTCGTTCTTGGTATTACCAGCACCGGATTTATTGTTGGTGGACTCGTTATTGCTAAAAAAGGCCTTGGTAAAAAACCGCTTCAAACGCTTCTTATTGCCAATATTATTATGGCAACCCTCGGCATGCTCTTTACGATTCGCGAGTTCTGGATTCTTTACGTTGTTGGTATCTTTTTATACATGTGTCTTATTCCAATTATCGAAGCGACCGAGCAAACAATTATTCAACGCGTCGTTCCATTGAAGCGCCAGGGCCGCGTATTTGGCTTTGCCCAAAGCGTCGAGGCTGCCGCTGCACCAATTACCGCTATTGCAATTGGTCCGCTCGCCGAGTTCTGGATCATACCGTACATGAAGTCCGAAGCCGGCCAAGCGCAGTGGCAGTGGCTCCTTGGTACTGGCGACGCGCGTGGCATTGCTGTCATATTCCTCGTCACTGGGCTTATCATGCTCGTTGTTGCTATGTTGGCCTTTATGACAAAATCATACCGAATTCTCAGCAAATTTTATGCTAAGTCGTGATATTACTAGAGCAGTATTTATTACCAGCTAACCAGCCGAGGAGACTATGAACAAAGACACAACCGAAACAGACGCACCAACCACGCCAATTGACGACACTCCGACAGCTCCAGACCTATCACCTGTCGCAACTCCAGAAAAAGCAACCGCTGAAAAGACGGCCCCAGAAACACCCGCCGTGAAACCCTCGCCTACACCTGCATCAAATAAAAACTTGATCGTTGCCGTGATTGCTATTGTTGGCTCGATCCTCCTTATTGGTATTGGCGTGGTTGGTGGAAATTACATTCGTGATTTCTTGGCCCCAAACGACACCCCAGCACTTTCCGTTACCCACGATGGCAACGCAGCCGTTAGCGACGAGGAGCGAACTATCACTGCAGTTGTTGATAAAGTCGGACCTAGCGTTGTCTCTATTGTTACCGAAACACAATCAAACTCTATATACCGGTCAACTTCAGGCTCTGCGGCTGGTACGGGTATTATCATCAGCAAAGACGGCTATATTATGACTAACAACCACGTACTCGAAAACGCTCGTACGGTTTCAGTTGTCGACAGCAATGGCGAGCTTTACGAAGACGCAACGATTGTTGGCCGCGACCCGCTTAACGATATTGCGTTTATAAAAGTAGACGGAAAGAGCGACTTCACTGCAGCTGAACTTGGTGACAGCTCAAGCATTCGCACAGGGCAGCAAATCGTTGCTATTGGTAATGCGCTCGGCCAATACAACAACACCGTTACAAGCGGTATCGTATCAGGTACAGGACGCCCCGTGACCGCCGGTACCGATAGTGGAGCTACCGAAACTCTTACCGATCTTATTCAAACTGACGCTTCTATCAACCCAGGAAACTCTGGTGGGCCACTCGTGAATATGGCTGGTCAAGTAATTGGCATTAATACCGCAATCGTCGAAGATGCCAACGGAATTGGATTTGCCATTCCCGTGAATGCCACAAAAGGCATCCTAAAAGGTGTGCTCGAAACCGGGTCGGTCACACGTGCCTACCTTGGTGTTAATTACCTAACCATCACACCAGATGTCGCTCGCGAATTCGACCTTTCCGTGACGTCGGGTGCATATGTGTATGCTAGCCAGGGCAACCCTGTTGTTTCCGGCAGCCCTGCCGACAAGGCCAGTCTTAAAAAAGGCGACGTTATTACAAAAGTGAATAGTAAAACAATTGGCAAGCAAGGCGGCCTTTCAAGCCTACTCGGTGAGTACCAAGCGGGTGATAAAATTACACTCACCATCCTTCGCGACGGCAAAGAACAAACTACCTCTCTTACACTCGGAACCTACAAAGACTAACATTTTTACACCCCTACTTGACAGAGAGGGGTATAATGGAAGCAATGCTCCATTCCAATCCGGCCACCAGGCCGCGAGTTACACCAGCAGCTGTCCCGAATTTATTTGAACAAGACTTCGATAGTGGATGCACCTATGTTACACCGCTCCCAAATTGGGAAGCCGACTTCGAGCGCCTTGTTGCCGATTTTGAATACATCGAAAAATCCGAAGATACCGATGACATTACTGATTATCAAGAACGCTACATAAAAAGACGTGCTCTCGGAATCAGTCTTGGAAAATCTGCGCTCGCCCTCTCGCTTACCCTCGCGCTACCTGTTGCAGCTTACGCTAGCGATGTGCGCACTAATATGGCGGAGTCTGAGCACGCAAAGCCAACGATCCGGGTTATGAACGAAGCATATACCGAAGACGGCACTGACAAAGCAACTATTTTTTACCATGGGTTTAATACGTTTGGCGCCAGCGATCTTATACGCACCCTTGGTGATGGGGTATCACAAGCTTACGAAGGCGAACAATGGTCGGTGCAATACAACAACGCTCCAATTGATGCCGAGAAAATTGGAACCACCATCAAAAATAGGATCGGTCAATCCGCCGTTAACGCTGTTGATATTGTGTCATACAGCATGGGTGACGTTACTGCAGTAAAAAATGGTTTCGAAATTATCGATTCAAGCTGGACTGATGTTGAATCAATTACTATTATGTCAGGCCCGGCAGATTACGATGGGCTTACGAAAAAAACTAAAAACGAACTCGACTACGCAAAAAGCCTCGCCTGGATACCAGGTATTGAATTCTCTACCTTTGGACGCTACGTTGCTGAAATGTATTTCTACAAAGATGACATCGAGAAAAATCCAACCAATGCAATTGACGGAATTAATACTCGCTTTATGAATGGCGACGTCACCACTAATAATTTCCTAGCGAGCCAAATATACGACATCAGCGATGCAAATATTAAAGATAATTTTCAAGAAATCGACGAACTAAAATTTCATCCAGTTATCAACTACGTAAAAATTAAAGACGGCAACGACGACGTGGTTGATAACGATTATTCCGCAGAAAAGATTTGTGAGTACGCAGAGGCAAAAGGACTTACTTGTAATGTGTTTGAGGTAGAATCAAGCCACGGACTGTACTGGAAAACGAGCGAAGCTTACGACCAAGTGTTTGCAGAAATTGCTAAAGTTGTAAAACCACAAGTTGCCGCCGAGCAAGAGCGACTCGCCCTTGCTCGTGCCGACTACCTAAACGAAGACACGTTCTACCCCGAAGGGTAGTCGTTACTTTTTTCCTTCAATAGAAATGTGTGGCAAAATTTTATCGAGCCACTTTGGAAGCCACCATGCAGACTTACCCATATACGACATAACAATTGGAACAATCGTCATGCGCACAACAAACGCATCAATAAGAATGCCAAGCGCCAGTGCGAAGCCCATTGATTGAATTGTTGCGTCATGGTTTCCAATGAATCCTGCAAATACCGACACCATAATAAGCCCAGCCGCAAGAACAACACGGCTCCCAATGGCGAATCCATCAACAACGGCGCGTTTTGCATTTTTTGAGTAATGGAACGCCTCTTGCATACCCGACACCAAGAAGAATTCATAATCCATAGCAAGCCCGAACAAAATACCAATGGCGATGATCGGGATGAAGCTCACGATTGGTCCAGGCGCGTCGGTGATACCAAGCCAGCCCCACTGGAACACAGCAACAAGCGCACCAAACATGACCGCAACCGAAAGCAAGAACCCAAGCGTTGCCTTAATTGGAATCAACACCGAACGAAACGCCACCATAAGAATGATAAACGAAAGCCCCACGACAACACTCAGGTAAATTGGCATAGCGTCGGCAAGCTTTTTGTTAATGTCGATTTGAATCGCGGTCGTACCCGTAACACCAAACGTTAGCGCATTACCGCCAGATAGCTTTGTTTGATTCTCTTCGTCTCTAAAATATGCAACGAGTTCTTTGGTAGCTTCGTCCGAAGGACCGCTAGCTGGGGTTACCTGGATTACTCCCTCTACCCCACTTTCAGTAACTAATGCAGCCTGAGCACTCTCTACGCCCTTAATATCGCCCATTCGCTGTGCGACCGCCTGTAGCGGCCCAAGTGATGCGTACTGCGCAACCTGCGCCTCAATTGCCGCTTGCGCCTCGGCTCGTTGCTGTGGCGACATGCTCATTTGCAGCTGCTCGGGTGTTACGCCCATCGTTTGCGCCTGACTTGCTAACTGCTTATTCGCCTCTTCCATAATATGCGCACGAGTTGCAGCTACATCAGCATCGGTTGCCGCCGGAAGTCCTTCAACAACAAGCAGCAATGGGCCATTGTAGCCATCGCCAAAGCCTTTTGCTAATAGATCATAGGCTTGTCGCTGAGAAGTATTCTTTGCTGCCGTTTCATCGGTGGGTAACCCAAGCTCTAAGTGCGCCATTGGCCAAGCCAACAATGCCACGATAGCTAGTGCGCCGACCAAAACAGTTTTTCTATATTTGATAATTTTATCACCCAACCTATACCAAAAAGTAGTTCGGCTTACATCTTCGTGGTGTATAATCCCCTTTGCTTGCTGTTTTTTGATTGCTTTTTGCGTATTACGACTAAATAGGTGGAGCTTAAATATACCGAGCAATGCAGGTACAAGTGTGATCGCAACAAGTGCCGCAATAGCGACCGTTGCAGCGGCCGCAAGCCCCATCACCGTCATAAATGGAATATTCACTACAGAGAGCGCAGCTAAAGCAATAACTACGGTTACAGCAGCAAAAATAACTGCATTTCCAGCCGTCGCAATTGCTTTGCCTGCCGCCGTATGTGTTTCGTAGCCATCAATAACATAGGTACGATACCTGTTAATAATAAACAACGAGTAATCGATACCTACAGCAAGCCCAAGCATAACAGCCAATACTGGCGCAGTACTGCTTAGATCGATAACTTGACTAAGCGAGAAGAGGCCGAGCATACTCACGCCTACTGCAATGAGTGCTGTAATGAGCGGCATGCCTGCCGCAATGAGCGAACCAAGTGTCACCAGGAGCACGACAACCGCCACAACGAGCCCCAACACTTCACCAACTCCGAGAATCTCACCAATCTCCTGCTGATTTAAGTCACCGCCAGCAACAATTGTCAGTGATTCGCTTTGCGCATCTGAGATACGTTTTTGAACCCCTTCAATCGTTTCAGTTGAAAGAAAGCCCGTATCGCTGTCGCCCTTCATTTGGACAGTAATGTACCCAATCGTTCCATCTTTTGATACCGCAGCAGTATTCACGAATGGAGTGATAGTATTCGTCACACCTTCAACCGATGCAATCGATTTCGCAAGTGAGTCAACTTCTGCCTTGTAGTCATTAATACTTTTGCCCTTTGGTACCTCGATGACTACATTCGACGTCGATGCGCCAGTATCTGGGAAAAGCTCGTTAAATCGGGTAAGCGTTTGTTGTGCCTGGGTTCCTGGAATTGAAATATCGCTCGTGGTGTTAAACCCAACCTGCGAGGCGATAATGCCGAGCACAGCCATAATGACCACCCACACAGCTACAACCCACCACTTTAGTCGGAACATCAATTCACCAAGTTTTAGTAATTTCTCTGCCATGTGCTATTTTTCCTTTCGTGTTGCAAAATAAAGAGCAATAACACCCAACGCAACTGCCGCAATGGCCGAGTAGAACGCTAGTCGTACCGTTGCTTGAGCATTCGCGCCTGCCCGTTCGGCGTCAGCAACCGCTACATCTTGTGCGGTCATGGTTACTACATTTGTTATAGAGAATGGACCTTTGTTTCCCGCAGCGCTACCGTGCCCTGCATCGGCTTTTTGGTCCCACGAGACGACAACTCCGTCGGCATACGTTTGGTAAGCTTTCCACTGTAACTCAGCTTCGGCATCGGGAGTTTTTGCGCTAAAAGTGAAATCGTCGCGAGTACCATCGTTGATTTCACCGCCCGACCATGTAATCGATGTGGTCTTGGCGGCATCGCCTTCGCCGTCTTTTTCAATTGCAATTGACCAGCCTGATTTTTGTGTTGGAGTTATACTTTGGACGTTCTCGGGAACGAGTATTTTTACACCTACCGTAGAGACATTGCGCTCATTGGGTACACTGACGGTAAATGTTTGGTAGGCAGCCGTGAGTACCTCGGCTGGCTTTACAGTTACATGGGCAGATACCGGTGCGCTCAAGGCCACAGCCGCCACCCCAATAATCACCCCTAATAAAGATACCTTTTCGGCAATTTTTCCCATACTGTCCCCTCTTTATCTACTCTTCCTAGTATACACTTAGAATTTGCTATAGTTCTTAATTTCCCCGCGTCTATTCATGAAAAGAACACCTAACACTAAGAATCCCACCCCAGATACCACGAGCAGCCCTTCCGCCCAAAGATGCGACGATGCAGCAGTACTTCCATCGGTCACACCACGTGTCACACGCTGCGATTGCGTAAAACTCAACTCTTGTGAATCATAGTTAACTATAAACCGCAGCTCATACACACCCTGTTTCGAAAATGTGTATTTCGCCGAGGTGAGCGCATCTTTTGTTTCAACCGGAATAGCCGCAGCTTCACCCTCTTCGTTGCGAATAACAAGCGACACTTCTCCGGCGCTAGAAACGTCAATCCCCTGCCTATCGAAATAAATAATCGCTTCTTCACCCGCAATCGGATCGTCATCAGGCATAATGTGCATAATCGCGCCTTGCGTACCCGAAGCATCCATCACTAATACGTGTGCCGAGGCCGCTTGCGGTACACTGCTCACACCAACGGCAATAAGTAACCCAAAAATCACACGCTTTATCATTGCGACTCCTTACTATGAAGTGAGGCGTGCGATTCATGTGCACTGTGATAATTTTGAATCAATGCAGGAATAGCTAAAACAAGCGCTATGCCGAGTGCCCACATAGTAATAAAAATAGTAATCGCCTCGGTTTTGGCTAAATGGAAATATTTGTCGTTTAATACTCTTGCCAACCGGTGAAATTCTAGCCCGAGCAACACTACTATAGCTACAAATGCTGCAATCTGTACGCCGCTATATGCCATGTGTGTGCCAACCGACCAAATATGAATAATCACTAAAATTCCTGCACCGTACACAAACCGATGTAGTAGCTTCCAGCGTTTTGGTGTCATATACTTTACTACCACATCAAACGAAGTTGCCGCCATAACACCCAGAATCAACAGTGCACCAGCCCCGGCAACAAGCGACCACCTAAACAACTCTGGAAGATACTGTAACTGCGAAAGCCCACCAAGCTGCGCCCATAGCGCAATACCACCATGTAGCACCGCGAAATAAAAAGCCGACACACCAATGGCGCGTCGCGAAAACTCAATATGCTTCATACGCTGCTTACCAATCACATACCCTAGTGGTGAAATAATCATCGCCCCATACCAAAATACAATACATAGTAGCCCAAAAATTTGCTGCGAACGAATATAAAACAGCTGATCGTTTGCAATTGTTATTCGGAGCCAAGCAAAAATAATACCACTTAGCAAAAGCGACCCGCACAAAATATAAAACCGAGAGTTATTTAAAAGAGATTGCCTTTGCGCCATAAGCTTCATTATACGCATACTTAAAGAATCTAGCATAAAGGGCGATACCGGTATATAATAAACGCAGCTAAGTCCGCCTTGCGGTCTGGTCGATACGCCTTCGACACAAACAGACTTGCGGCATACATCGAAGAACGGCGGGTCGATATGTAAACAAGGAGACCATTATGGTCAGCAAAGAAGAGAAAATTCAAAAGGGCAAAGACGAATACCGAGAATGGCAAGAGTTGTCAAAGGCCCACTGGAGCCACTGGCGCGCCTGGGGTTCATGGTTTAGCTGGGGTTCACCAGTTGGTCTAGGGCTATTTGTCGTCTTACTTGCGGTTGCTTTTGCAATTGTGCGCTACGCACTCAGCATCTAAGTATAGTAGTCGCCACGTAAAAACACCGCCCATTCCGGCGGTGTTTTTCATTATGGAATAGTATTACAAAGTTGGTTATTTTTTGTGCCACTTTTCGTCAGCACCTTTTTCGTACGTATTTTTTACCGCACTCCAGGCAACACGGTGTGCGACTTCTTCCCTACTCGCATCATCGCGGCGCTCATCAGGATCTTTATACTCATCGTATGCACTATTGAATGCTTCTTTGTAAATATCTTGTGCGTGTGCGGGCAGTACGTTCTGTACGCTCTCGGGTAATTCGCTGGTAGATTTATATGGCATGGAGACCCTCCTTGTTACGATATAGGCTTTCCGCCTGTTACTCCAATTATTTCACCGGTAATATAACTCGATTCTTGCGACGCAAGGAAAACATATGTCGATGCTAACTCTGCAGGCTGCCCAGCTCGGCCCAATGGCGTATCTTCACCAAACTTTTCTAATTTTTTGGGTGGCTGCCCATGGCTCGGTTGAAGCGGTGTCCAAATTGGACCCGGTGCAACACCATTCACACGTATACCCTTTTCAGCCAATGTAGCCGCTAAGCCTTTTGTGAATGTTGTAATCGCACCCTTCGTTGAGGCGTAGTCGAGTAAGCCGGGTGATGGCTGATACGACTGAATCGAAGTTGTATTAATGATTGTTGCACCTGCAGTCATATGCCGCAGCGCCGCTTTAGTAATCCAAAACATCGCAAATACATTCACTGCAAATGTTTTTTGGAATTGCTCACTTGTTAGATCTTCGATTTGTTCAATAAACACCTGCTTACCGGCATTATTCACGACTATATCTAGGCCACCAAGCTGTTCGACAGCCTGCTCTACAAGGTCTTCACAAAAACCTTCATTACTAATATCACCCGGAAGTAATACTGCCCTGCGCCCAGCCGCTTCTATTTCAGTAACAGCTTCTTCTGCATCTACTTGCTCCGAAGGTAGATACGACATAGCTATGTCAGCACCTTCGCGTGCAAAGGCAATTGCAACGGCTCGTCCAATACCAGAATCGGCACCGGTTATAAGAGCCCTGCGGCCCTTTAGTCTGCCAAATCCTTCGTAGGATAGCTCGCCGTGATCCGCTAACGGCTCTAGACGCTTATCCAACCCTGGCTCGGGCTGTGTTTGATCTTTGTTAATGTCTGGTTGAGCATATTGATCTGTTGGATCTTGCTTAGTGTACTGGTTGGCTTTTGCCATGACACCTCCCTTCGATTATTCAAAGCGTCCACACGCTCTATGTACTATTATACGCCTTTAAAAATTAAGCGAGATTAAGCTGCCACGATACACCGTATTTATCTGCGGTCCAGCCAAACTTCTTGCTGAATCCGTAATTGTCTAGTGGCATCATAACTTGACCGTCCTCGGAAAGTTTTTCAAATAGCTGGCTTAGCTCTTCTTCGTCGTCGCAATTAACATAGATTGAAATCGCTGGAGTAAATGAAAACTTATGATCCATCCGATTTTCGCTTGCCATGTACTCCTGACCGGCCAGAACAAATGAAGCCTGCTTTACGAGACCTTCTTCTCCGCCTGGCTCATCTTGTTTCCATTTTTCAACAGACTTCACTTCAGAGTCAGGAAAAAGTGACACATAATAATTGATTGCCTCTTCAGCTTTACCGCACTGGTCACCGACGAACATTAAGAAAGTAGTTGTTTTTTGCATAGTCTTATTATAGCAAAATACACCCTACTAGATGTTTGATAGATTCACTAAAATGGTGCGGGTACAGGGACTCTAACCCCAGCGCGCCTGGGCTGCCCTGGACTATTATTTATCTTGAAGAGGTCCAGGTTAAGGCTGGCTATTCAGACCAAGAAAAAGGACCTAGCTGAACTAGGTCTTTTTTCTTGGTGCGGGTACAGGGACTCTAACCCTGGACCTCTTCCTTGGCAAGGAAGCGCTCTAACAGCTGAGCTACACCCGCATATATGATTGTTGCGCTTTAGCGCTCTCATGATTTGACCGCTGATCTACATCCGCATGGGTCATTTTGGTGGCTCCTCCCAGACTCGAACTGGGGACACGCGGCTCTTCAGGCCGCTGCTCTACCAACTGAGCTAAAGAGCCTCGCTGGTGTAAAGGCATTTGCCTTTGCACGCTGTGTTCTAACGAACAACTTTATATATTTTACTAGAGGTGGCGCAATATGACAAGAGCCTTAGCGCGCCACCTCACCGTAAAACTATCTTTTGTTTAAACCGGTACCAATGTCACGAACGGCATCGATAAGCTCAATTGGGAAGAGCATAGTGGTTTTTTGGCTTGGCTCAGTACTAATACGCTCGATTGTATTAAGCGTACGGAGGTTCAGTGCACCTGGTGTACCAGAGATAATACCAGCAGCTTCGGCAAGCTTTTGGGCTGCGGCAAGTTCACCTTCGGCATTAATAATATTGCTTCGGCGTTCACGCTCTGCTTCGGCTTGTTTTGCCATAGCACGCTTCATATCGGTAGGAAGTTCAATGTTCTGAATCTTCACGTTTTCAACATCAATTCCCCACTGTGAAGTCTGTGAATCAACAATTTCTTTGATCTTATCGCTAATTTCTTCGCGCTTCGAAAGAAGTTCGTCGAGCTCAAAATTACCCGTAACGTCGCGGAGTGCAGCCTGTGCAAACTGGCTGGTTGCGTATACGTAATTGGTTGTCTCGAGCACCGCCTTAGGTGCGTCGAGAACACGGAAATACACAACAGCGTCAACGCCCGCAGTTACGTTGTCTCGGGTGATGATCTCTTGCTTCGGCACATCGATAGGCGTTGAACGAACGTCCACTCGTATCATTTTTTGAAAGATAGGGACAATCACGCGAAGTCCAGGCTGGCGTACGCCTGTAAACTTACCAAGGGTTAACACAACCCCGCGCTGATACTGGTTAATGACTTTTAGTCCGCTCAGAATGAAAATTGCAACAACAATCGCAATCGTCCAAAACAAAGGTTCCATACTTCCTCCTTACTGTAATTACCCTTAGTATAACAAACCTCTCGCTTGCTCGCACCCCCATATATGAAAGAGGAGAGGCGGAATATCCGCACTCTCCTCGTCTCACCAATCTGCCAGAATCGGCACCGCCATAACGGCAGCCGCGACAATACCGGCACTGCACAAAGCAATGATCGTCCAACCGACGATCTTCCACGCAAACGACGGCTCGCGGTGCGGCACTGTGTCAAACCCATATTCTTCATCGAACATAAGGACTCCTATCGGTCAACGGTGAGAAGGTGCACTGCACTTGGCGCTACTATAGCGTATACTAAAGGTATATGGAAGGTGAAACTCGAATCCCGCTCGCTGAGCGCATGCGACCGCAAACACTCGACGAAGTGATTGGCCAAACACACCTTCTTGGCGATAACGAAATCTTAAAACAGATCGTTAAAAATCGCGAACCTGTTAGTCTTATTTTATGGGGCCCTCCGGGAAGCGGTAAAACCACCCTTGCGCGCGTCATTGCGAAAGAAGTCGACGCTGAGTTTATTGAGCTATCAGCCGTTACGAGTGGAAAAAAGGATGTCGAAAAAGTCGTCGAACATGCCCGTCAAAACTGGAATCTGCGCCTTCGTACCATTTTGTTTGTCGACGAAATCCACCGCTTTAACAAGGCGCAACAAGACGCATTTCTCCCCCACGTCGAATCTGGTCTTATTACACTGATTGGCGCAACTACTGAAAATCCAAGCTTCGAAGTAATCAACCCACTACTCAGTCGCAGTCGTGTGCTCGTACTTGAACCGTTAGACAAAGAACATATTATCGACATCTTACAACGAGCGGTTACGGCCGAAAAGGTCACTAAACGGGTTTCGGAAGAAGCGCTCGACTACATCGCAGAACTTTCTGGTGGTGATGCTCGTGTTGCGTTAGGTAACCTAGAACTTGCTCTTAACTTAAGTAAAAAAGTTGACATAGAAACTGTTAAAACTGCTGCTCAAAAACGCGTACCTGGGTACGATAAAAAGGGCGAAATGCACTACAACGTTATTTCGGCATTCATCAAAAGTATGCGCGGTAGCAATGTCGACGCTACCCTGTACTATCTCGCTCGCATGATTGATGCCGGCGAAGATCCAAAATTTATCGCACGTCGCATGGTTATTTTCGCATCTGAAGACATTGGCCTGGCCGGCAATGGTGCGCTTGGCCTAGCCCTTAACGCCTTTCAAGCCGTTGAACGTATTGGCATGCCCGAGTCAAGCTATACACTATTCCACGTGGCCACAGCGCTCGCTAAAGCCGAAAAGTCTCGTAGTACCACCAACGCCATGCACCGAGCCCAGGACCTTGCAAAACGCTACCCAGACGCGCCGGTGCCACTCCATCTTCGCAATGCACCTACGAAACTCATGAAAGACCTTGGCTATGCCAAAGACTACAAATGGGAGGCTGACTTTAAGCACAACAAGGGCTTTTTACCCGACGACATTAAGAACGAGAAAATATTTTAGCTACGGCCGATATTTTTTCTTCAACGCTTCGTACACACCGTTTGTCCAGCCAAATCCATCCTGCAAAACATATTCACCGCCGCCACCAAGCCCATCAGGACTCTCAACATTGTACTTTTCAACAAACTTATGCGACGCCGCGTAGACTTTTTCGTTCAGCGCCAACCAACGATGCGTTATTTCATCAGCCAGGTCATGGTGTTCATAATTTCGCAATCCCTCAATCGCCGCCCATTGTAGCGGAGCCCACCCATTTGGGGCGTCCCATTGCTGACCGTTTTCAATATTCGTGCTAACAAGGCCACCTGGTCGTAAGAAATCTTTACGAAGCACCTCGGCAACACCATCAGCTTGTTCTTGTGTTGCGATTCCAGTGAGAAGTGGAAAAACACCCGCTAAACTATCGATGCCAGTAAACGAACCTTGATGAAAATTGTAATCTTTGTAATATCCAGTAGCTTCATCCCATAGATATTCATTTATGGCCTGCAGGCGTGCCTTTGCTTTTTTACGAAATTGCCGTGACTGCACCAGGTTCAACGAAGCAGCGTAACCATCTGCAATCGTCAGCTCCAAATGATAGAGCAGGCTATTTAAATCTACTGGAATAATATCGGCAGTATGAATGGTGTTAATATCCAACGGATCAAGGAACCACCGTGAACTAAAGTCCCACCCAGACTCTGCAGCAGCACGCAAATGAAGATACAAGCGGCTACTGTCTTCTCTGCCTGAATATTCGGCTGTTTCGATGTCTTCACGAAGCGACTCTGGGCGTGGGGTGGTCTTATTGTCATAGTAGCGATTCAATAGTGCGCCGCTTGGCATTTCAACCACTCTTCGATACGCGTTATGTTCCGTCTCGTCGAGCTTTGACTTTCCTTTCATCCAAAACCGATATTCTGCCACTAAATAAGGCAAATACTCGCGGAGCACTCCTCTACCCTTTTCTACCGCCAAAAGTCGCACCATGTGTGAAAAGAATGGCGGTTGCGAACGACTCAAAAAATACGATCGGTTTGCTGTAGGAATATACCCATACTTTCGAATTTGATGTGCATAGTTTTTCATCATGTCTTCGATTGCGTTCCACTTTCCAGAAGCCGCCAAACCTAGCATGATAAAGTACGTATCCCAGTAGAATTGCTCGTTAAAACGTCCCCCCGGAACAACATATTTGTAAGGCAATGCTAGTAGTGACCCGCGCGTGACACGGTTGCGTCGCTCAAGAACCGTCCATAGTTCATTAATATGCTGAAGCGGGGTGTGCTCTGGGTTGCTTATATAAGTATTCTGGTGAAGCTGTTCGGTTACATCATAAAAATGCCTAGTAACAAATTCACGTAAATCAAAGTTTGGGTCTTTTTTAAGAAGTTTGTACTCTTCTTTTATAGACCGCAGTCGACGCGCCGGAACCAAATCAACAAAAGTTTTGCCATCGCCGTATATATTTTGTCGCTGCACGTCTAGAAGAAGCTCACCAAGGCTTTCATCGATATCCCTGTCGTTCTTCAGCAATACACCCGTTGTCTTAACGAGCGCAGATTTTAACGTATCTGTATTTATTTTTTTCGGCATTACCTTTAGTATACGGCTGGTCGAGGGTCGTACGCAAGTGGAACTAAATACGCAGCCCGGAAGCTGCGTATGAAGTGTTATTTGCTTGCGCGTTTGCGCTGGTTTGGATCAAGGTATTTCTTACGAAGACGAACGCTCTTTGGAGTTACTTCGAGTAGCTCATCGTCTTCAAGGAAGTCGATTGATTGCTCAAGACTTAGGTCGGTGAACGGCGTAAGCTGAATCGTACCGTCACTTGATGAAGTACGCATGTTGGTAAGCTGCTTACCGCGACACACGTTCACATCGAGGTCACCCGAACGGTTATAGAGGCCAACAATCATACCTTGGTAGACTGTCGTGCCTGGGCCAACGTAGAGTGTTCCGCGTGCTGCAGCGCTATCAAGTGCGAAGGCTGTAGTAGCACCAGCTTCAGTCGCAACGAGTGCACCATTACGAAGTTGCTGAAGCTTCGCACCAAGTGGCTGGTAGCCATGAGGCAAGCTGTTCATAATGATAGTACCCTTAGTAGCCGTCATAAGAAGGTTACGAAGACCGATCATCGCACGCGTAGGGATGATGTACGTTACGCGAGTTGCACCAGAAGCAGTCTGCTCTTGCTTAAGCGTTGTTGCACGACGCGCTCCCATTTCTTGGCTTACCGCACCAAGGAATTCACCGCCAACTTCAACCAAAAGTTCTTCAACTGGTTCTTTTACGACACCGTCTTCTTCAATAGTTACGGCTTGTGGACGACCAACCTCAAATTCATAGTCTTCACGACGCAGCGTTTCAATAAGAACTGAAAGGTGAAGTTCACCACGTCCTGATACAACAAATCCAATACCTTCATCGCGAACACGAAGTGATACGTTTGTTTCAAGTTCTTGCTTAAGGCGATCACCAATTTGACGACTTGTGTTGTACTTAGCCTCTTTGCCTTTTAGCGGGCTTGTGTTTGGACCAAGATACATGCTCAATGTCGGCGCTTCAATGTCAATAACAGGAAGAGCTTCTGGCTGTTCTTTATCGGCGAGTGTTTCGCCAATGTGCGCGTCACCGATACCGGTAATGGCAACAATGTCGCCCGCACCAGCTTCTTCGATTTCTTCACGATTAAGACCACGGTATCCAAATACCTTATCAACCTTAGAGGCAACGATTTCTCCATCACGCTTCATAAGGACAATTCCTTGGCCCCTTTTGATTGTTCCACGAGTAATGCGGCCAATAGCGTACTTGCCCTGGAAAGTGTCATACGAGAGTGACGTAACAAGCATTTGGAATGGCTTGTCGATTTCAACAGTTGGCGCAGGAATGTCGTTGATGATTGCATCAAAAATTGGAGTTAGATCAGTGTGCTCGGCTGGGTTGTCTGGAAGCGTAGTCCACGCCTTACCTTCACGGCCAATTGCGTAATATACAGGGTAATGAAGTTGGTCGTCGCTAATTGCGAGTTCCAAGAAAAGATCAGAGACTTCATCAATAACTGCGTCAATACGGCGCGATGGCTTGTCGATCTTGTTCACCACAACAACCGGCTTAAGGCCAAGTTCAAGCGCCTTAGAGAGCACGAACTTTGTTTGTGGCATTGGGCCTTCTTGGGCATCAACGATAAGAAGCACACCGTCGGCCATATTAAGCGTACGCTCTACCTCACCAGAAAAGTCGGCGTGACCTGGGGTGTCAATAATATTGATCTTGTAGTCACCGTAGTAAACAGAGGTTTGCTTAGCGGTAATGGTAATACCACGTTCGTGTTCTTGGTCACCACTGTCCATAATGAGCGATTGGTCCATTTCGGCCTGGTTTGAACGAAATGTGTTACTTTGCTTCAAAAGACCATCCACCATAGTGGTTTTTCCGTGGTCAACGTGGGCAATGATAGCGACATTGCGAATTTGTTTTGGATCTTGCATAAAAATATGCCCTGTCGCGGTTAATCGCCGGGCTTTCCTTAGCAGTAATTATAGCATTAATTAGAGGTTTAATCAACCAGGCGAACGTGTTCTGTTGTAATAAATTTTGCAAGTTTTCGCCCAGCTTCCAGCGTTTGTTTATCGGGAGTGAACGTATCAAAATTATTTTCGTTCCAAATTGTACGGAGCAGCGCTTCTTGATCTTCTTCTGAAACACCGTCAAAGACACTCCCCTTCCAATCAATCTCAGGAATTGGCTGACGGTTCTTTAAAAAATATTGCGAAGCGGTGCGTAATTCAGTTGCAACTGCATCTGACTCACCCTCCCCTATAATGCGTATCTTATCTTTTGGGTACAAGTCTTCTCCACCAAATACTACATATCCAGGTGTTAGGCCGACGTACTCCATGAATTGACTGTAGGTTGCATCCACAAGCACATCTTGCCCCTTGTGGCGCACTACAGGTAGCACGTGTTGAGTTTCTGGGTCACCCGGAATATTCGGCGACGAAACGACAAGTTCAACATCATAGTTATTTTCAGCAAATTTTTCAGCCAAGGCAATCGAGGTAAGTCCGCACACCGCCATCCGAAGACGGAGGCTTGAGTGAAAGCCTCTTGCAATCCAGTGAATCTCGCCAAGTCCTTGCTCAAGATCTGCGGCTACACGATCCTTATTTGCTAATTCCATATCAGCATAATAGCACGCTCACCCGATACACAGAGCTGTGCTAAAATGAAAAGTAACTTAAATAAGGAAGTTTACATGGAACAATCAGTACCAACACCAACCCCGAACCCTACTCCGGTACAGCAAGACACCGACACGACGCTTCGCCTCGTTGCCTTTATCCTCAACATCGTCGCTACTGTAGGAATTGGTTGGCTCATCATTCCTCTTGCCTGGATGATTCCAATGACGGTTATTTCTTACGGCATCTACAAAGGTACAAAAAAGAACACGACAGCATTTGCGGTTTGTACGCTCATTTTCGTAAGCATGGTAGCCGGTATCCTTCTTTTGGTTTCAAAGAAAGACGACTAATTACCAGGGCCTTTGCGTCACCAATAAAAAAATCCCAGCAAAATCTGGGATTCTTTTATTGGTGCGGACGAGAGGACTTGAACCTCCACGAGCGCAATGCTCACTAGCCCCTCAAGCTAGCGCGTCTACCAATTCCGCCACGTCCGCATGCAACTTGTAAATAAATAAACTACCGAGGAGGTAGTTTACACGTCTTGGTGGGCGCTGAGGGATTCGAACCCCCGACCCTCTCGGTGTAAACGAGATGCTCTAGCCAACTGAGCTAAGCGCCCGACATCTGGTGATTATACAGAAAGTTAACAACAAAATCAACCTCTGCCACCCGTTTTCACCTACGGAGTTGTAAAGACGGTCTGAGTTCCGGCTGTCCAGTACAAAACATTCCCATAACGATCAGTCGCAGAAACCAATGACACATCGGCAGGAATTGTTCGAACGCCTTCGCTATGCACGTACTGCGAAGTTGATTGGTACAGACCAATTGCCGGTGCGTCATTGAGCCACTGCCGTGCAAAGGTGACGTACTTTGCGTTACGAAGTGCAGGCTCTACGCGAGTACGTGCACTTGCTAACGCGTCATCCGAAATCGCGTTCTTGTAATTAGCAAAGTTAAACCCATCACTTGCCTGTGAACTGTGCCACCATGCGTATACGTCTGGGTCACCCCCTACGGTTAATTGGTACAAGAGTACATCGTAGCGGCGCGGCTGTAGGTAATCTTGGGCAACGGTCTGGGTTGCGTCGTTCGGATCAACAATGTTAGTAGTGATTGTAACGCCGAGTGATCGCCACTGCCGCGAAAGAACCTCGAGAGCTTTTTCAAAGTCTGGATTTTTCGTTGTTACAACCGAAAGCGAAAGTGTTTCGCCGTCCTTCTTGCGGACATTGTTTTCGAGCTTCCAGCCCGCTTCGTCGAGCAATGCTGCAGCACGCTTCGTATCATACGTAGGTGCCACCGGAAGCTCACCGGTAAGTTGACTGTGGATGACTGGTAGATATAGGGCCGGGAGCGTATCGGAAACGGCTTTACGCACTGCCGCCGTGTCGGTACCAACCTGCAGTGCATGGCGAACCTTTTGATCCTGTAGAATCGCGCCAGCGGTATTGAATATCGCATAGACACCACTATTCACTGGATGTTGCTCAACAGTGTAACGCTCTGCATTTACCTCTTTAGCAATAGAAATTGGCAGATCACTAGCTGCGTTTACTTCAGATGTCGCAAGCGCTCGCTCTATTGCATCGCTATCTTTATATACATGCAGTTGTACGCGACTTAATTTTGGCGAACCCTTGTAGTAGTTGTCATTTCGCGCCATGTGAACAATCTTGCGACCCTGCACTGCGTCGACATCTTGTAATAGCCTCAAAGTAAACGGACCACTCCCGACAGGATGGCTACTGAACGAACTTTCCCGTAGCTGAGCCGGTTCAATATCACGTAGTACGTGTTCTGGAAGAATTGGCAAGAATCGAAGTGCGTGCGGAAACGCTGAATACACCGCCGGTAGTTCAAAGGCAACCGTTTTTTCATCGACAACTGAAGCCTTAATGTCACCCCATCCAGTTAAGGTTGAGCGCGTTGCTGGGTTTTTTAGAAGATCGACGGTAAATACAACATCTCGAGCCTGGACATACGTGCCATCGCTCCAGCGTGCATCGGTACGAATTTTTATCGTATACGTTTTTTGATCCTCGCTCATTTTCATGTCACTTGCAAGATCATAATTAAGATGGCCCGTTTTGTCATACTTCAATAGTCGCGAAAAGAGCAGCTCGCCGGCCGACTCTTCGGCACTAGAACGTGCAAAAATTGGGTTTAACGTATCCACTGGCCCCAAGACTGCTTCCGCATAGGTTCCGTCCACAGCAGCGGCAGAAGTACGATAATCTTGCTGGTACCACCAAAACTGCAAGCTAGCCGCACCAATAATAACTCCCGTTGCCAATACCCACAGAGCAATTCGACGTCGAACCTCGCGAAACGAATCCCAGCGTTTAAACACAAAACGACGAGCGTGCTTTACAGTAGCACCCTCTACTTTTTTCATGCGACGCGCTAAATCTTTTGAGTTAAAACTCATTTTTGGCAGACGGCGCCATTTTGTTGGATCGTTTTTATCAGCCACAGATTAGCTCCTAACTAGGAATAAGGAGGCCAGCCAAGATCGAGAGGATGAAAATAACCGCAAGAACAATGGTTACTTCAAAAAGGTTTTTATCAACACCGCGACGGGTTGTGTATAGCTCACCAGATGCACCAAACCCAGCACCGAGCGTAGCACCACGCTGCTGCAATAGAATAGCAAGAATCATCAGTACCGCCGACCCAATCATGATAATCTGCAAAATAGCATTTATAGTCATTCGTTAACTCCTACTTTTTTCGTTACGAAGTTCAATCGCAACACTTACTATATAGTTTACCAGACTCAAGATAATTCCGGTAATAATTGAGTTGCCAAATGACATTGAAATTCCCGGAGCAATAATAAGTGAAATATATACAAGCACGCCGTTTACGACAATCGTAAACAGCCCGAGTGTCAACAAAATTGCTGGTAACGATACGATTACGAGTAGCGGTTTAAACAGGCTGTTCACTACCGAGAAAATAAGCCCGGCAATAGCAAAACCCCAAAACCCGGCAGTGACTTCGATACTATCGTAACCTGTGCCGAGTAATCGGACCGCGACCCATAGCCCGAGCGAGCTGAGCGCCCAGCGCACAATAAAGACGGAGAACTGTTTCTTCATAGTTAGCATAAGTATATCACAAGGAGGTCGGGAGGTCTTTGCTGAGGTTTTCGCTGCCGTTGTTTGTTACAAGAATATCGTCCTCAATACGAACACCAATCCCCTCTTCTGGAATATAAATCCCCGGCTCAACCGTCAATACCATCCCCGGCTTAAACTCGCCAAATCCACCGAGCGACTCATGTACGTCAATACCTAGCCCGTGACTTATGGCGTGAGGGAAATACTTTCGATATACTTCGGTATCATTTCGATCTTTTAATAGTCCAAGGTTTTCAAGTGCAGTTTTCATGATTTCATCAACGTCGTTTTGGTAGCTTTTAAACGAAACCCCCGGTTGAATCAGCGCGATAATACGGTGGTGTGCTTTTTCTACTTCAGCATGCACCGCAACTTGGCGTTTGGTCGGCGTGCCCACTGCATACGTTCGTGTAATATCGGCGCAATACCCGTCTATAGTTGCGCCGGCGTCAACAAGCACTAGCCCGTTCATTGGAAGTTTGTGGTTATTTTTTACATAATGTAATGTACAAGCATTCTTACCACTCGCTACAATCGGATCATAGGCATGGCCACCTGCGCCGGTACTACGAAATGCGTAATTGAGCGCTGCTTCAAGTTGATATTCATATGTTGCGGCCGTAAGTGTATCCTTGAGCCTGGCAAATCCTTCAATACTCGCAGCAATTGCCCGTCGCATAGTATCAATTTCTTCAGAAGATTTTATCGCCCGCAACGCGTCGAACTCTTGGCGGCAATCTATGACCTTCGCAAAGTACGGTTTCATTCGTCGCCGAGCATCACGCGCTCCCGGATTCTCAACGTGCTGGAAGTACTTTTGGTGTGGATGTTTTCCTAGCATATATACAGTGTCGTACTGTTCGCTCAATTTTTCTATATACGCCGACTGGTCGCTGCCCTCAATAATAGTCGCGATGCCCGTGACGCGCTGGACTTCTTCGTCACTCAAAGATCCATCGAAAAGTGTTTTCGTCACGTCGCGCTCCGGCGCAAGCAAAGCCTTTTCACCCGTATAGGTATTGAGTATCACCAACCAGCCTGGCTCTTGGAGCCCTGTAAGCCAGAAAAAATGTGGATCTTGGTGAAATGTATACGCCGTATCAACGCTCTTTTGCATCTCGCTATGCGCGGCAAGAATATAAATACGGTCCCTAGAAAGACGTTCGTAATGCATACATCCCAGTATAGCCTAGATTCTATACTTTGCCCGGAGCGATTCGAAGTAGGCTTTCACCTCTTCGGCACCAAATGCTCGTGGGTACACGCCAACATCACCAATGCGGCCTTTAAATGGCAGCCACGTACCCGTTGAAGAGGGCGACGGATACCCGTCACCCACCGTATACTTGTGCCCCAAGTTATCCTGTTGGCCAGCATAGGTAGCCGATGAACGCAGGACGCCGTTCATATACGCTGAAATTGTTGTATTTGTGCCGTTATATTCAGTGGTGAATACGTAACAGACCCAGGTATTTAATGGTGTTGCAGGGGTTGTGGAAGCAACAGTACGCTGCGACCCTGAAATTCTCGTTGAAAATACCATACCCGTACCACCCGCATAGGTACCAAAGTATGGGAAGTAGGTTCCCATAAACATATTGTGCGAGCTAATACTTTGCTCTGTCTTGGCGCAAGCTGTCCAGGTATTATTTGGACCGTAGGTTGGCGCGGCGTTGCTGATGTATTTATCGTCCCCATCAAACGCTAGTACTCCACCGCTATCGTCTGCGACATACGTCGGGCCGGCCACGTTGTCGGTAAGTGCATTACGAAATACTGCGTCATTCTTGTTGCCACTCAAGTCTTTTATTGTCATACCCGAACCACTATATGACTGCGTGGTTGACGGATCGTAATACAACATTGGACAGGTACCTGGTAATGGCACTTTATCTTTTGTAATAAAGAAGCTTGTAGCGCCATTTGTAATACTTACGCAGTAACTTGTGTCACTTATTGCACCGCCAGCAATGTCTGAACCCTCGCTTGAGGTGTACACACTCGAGGCATCGGCTGGGTACACATCATTAAATGTAGCGGCACTTTCCATGGCGGCCGCAGCGTTCAACAGGTCACTCTTTACTGTTGTCGTAACCGTTTCGCCGCGCCAGTTTCCATAAGCGATAATAATAATGATAGCCAAAATAGCAATCACTGCCACGACAAGAATCAACTCAACAACAGTGAAACCCTTATCGGCTTGTCGCTCTCGAATACTGTTTGCCCACTGCCTATTCATTGCTTTTATACTATCATAAGCGTTTTGAATCATCGAGGAACTGGTGCACTTCTTTGGCTTTTTTTGCACCAATCACCACAGCCAACTGTACCTCTGTTGCACCCGATACTCCACGCAAGCTACCAAATGTTCGTATCAACTTTCGGCGAGTTGCCGGCCCAACACCGGGAAGCTCCTCAAGAGTACTAGCTGTCTGCTTTGCACGTTTCAGTACCGTATGGTAACTGACCGCAAAACGGTGTGATTCATCACGAATGCGTTGGAATAATTTTGTAACATGTACGTATTTAGCTGGCCCATGACCAGAGCCGCGAAGGTTTTTAGAGTGGCCTGAAGCATTCGATTGCCCAGCATGTAGGTTTACCTTGTAGTATTCGCCCGAACGTTCTACGCGTACGCTCGGCTCATCAATCCCGCCAGAGGCATATTTTTGAAGCAACTCGATGCCCACGTTTGAGTGCGAAGCATTCACAATCACCTCTTCTTCGCGCTTGGCAATACTTATAATTGGAATCTTTAACCCATACGATTCAAGCGCCTTAATACCCGCCTCGAGCTGTCCTTTTCCACCATCGATCAGAATCAAATCGGGCGTACCCCAACTTTTGATATTCTTTTCACTCAAGCGACGCGTTAACACTTCTTGCATGTTTGCATAATCGTCGTTTCGCTCAATACGTGTTTTAAACTTTCGATAACTTGCACGATCGCTCACTCCGTTGGTAAACACTACCATACTCGCTACCACATTAACGCCACCCATGTGGCTGATGTCATATCCCTCAATACGGGCTGGTACTTTTGGAAGTCCAAATAATTCAACCAAATCGCCCAAGGCCTTGTCTTTGCTAATATCCAAAAACTCTTTGTCGCCAAACATAATACGCTGTTGCAAAGCACGCAGGTCATTTAATTTATTACGAAACAAAGCGGCATTTTCAAAGTCATGTAATTTTGCCGCAAGCTTCATCTCTTTTTCGATATCACGAATAATCGACTTACGCCCACCTTCAAAATAACGAATAAGTTGACGGAGTGTTGCCTTGTACTCATCAGAAGACACACCAGGTCGAGGGCTCAGCCCAATGTGCGAATCAAGATCCGGGCGTGCACCATCTTTTGGCGGCTTCGTGTAATACGGGAATACTTTACGTAAATACCGCAACGCTTTTTTTATCGCAAAGCCGTTATAGTACGGGCCAAAATAATCAGCCCCGTCATCAATAGGATTGCGTGTAAATGAGACGGTCGGCCACTCACTTTTCATATCAATACGAACAAACATTTGCGATTTATCGTCGCGGAGCAAAATATTGTATCGCGGCATATACCGCTTCACCATCTCTGACTCTAAGAACAACGCATCAAGTTCGCTTTCTGTTTCTACCCAGTCGGTATCTTCGATCTCCTCAACCAAAGCACGAGTTTTCACATCCATGTCTCGAGTACTTTGAAAATACTGCCGCACACGATTTTTTAATACCGCAGCCTTGCCAACATAAATAATTTCACCCGTGCGTGACTTATGAAAATACACCCCAGCAGAACGCGGAAGTGTCTTGAGTTTCGCCTCGAGCTTTGTATTCATATCTTTATTGTAGCAAAAAGCCCGCCCTGGGGAGGCGAGCTCTTTATTTCTATAGCACTAAGTTACTATCGCTCGAGTGCAGCTTTTGCGCGAAACGCGAATGCAATAACAAGTGACCCGTACAACACTGCGTATAGCCCAACAATCCAGACGACCAACAGACCGGCCGATAGCGGGTGTACGAGTGTAATAATACCGGCAATAATGCCGAGCACCCCAAGTACGATGTTGAAGGCTCGCTGACCGCTTTCGTCCCTGCTGTCGAAAAGCCCTTCAAGCACATCGATAACTCCCCTAACAAGGAAAGTAAGACCGATAAGCAAGATAAATAGCGTTGCAGCCGATTCTGGATTCCGCAGTAAGTACACCGCGAGCCCAACCGCCAGCACACTAAAGAGTAGTTCGAGCCACCAGAACTTATTTGTACTCATGCTCGCAATGCTCACGATGAGCCCAACGATACCCCATACAAGAACAAATACCCCAAAGAGTACAATGAACAATGCTACGGTAAGTCCTGGCCAAAATAGCGCCAAAACACCGAACAAAATTGCTATTACACCTAACGCAACTCCCAGCCCCCACAGCTGTGATGCGACAGGGCTTAACCCTCTCTTCACCATACAATAATCCTCCCATTAAGATTTTGTACCTTCAGTATAGTCCTGCGGAGAAGATTTGTTAAGCAAAACAATATATGGATGGAATTAACAGATTAAACAACTGCGAGTCGTGCAGCTTGCTGTTCATGCGCTTCTTTGCATGCAGCAGTATGGAAAAGAAGGTCTGGTGTTTCTTTACAGTTTTCGCAAATAAGAACAAGGTCGTTACAGTTCGCAAAGGCACAGTTTTCGAAGTTACTCGTACTGCCACTACAGTGGGTGCATTCGCCAATCGTCTTTGTGTGGTCAGAAAACTCAACCGTCATGCGGTCATCAAATACACGAAGTGAGCCTTCCCAAAGGCCGTCGTCGCCAAACGCTTCGCCGTACTTTACGATGCCGCCATCGATTTGATACACGTCTTTAAAGCCACGCTTTTTCATCATGGCTGAGATAACTTCACAACGAACACCGCCCGTACAATACGTTACAACTTTTTTGTCTTTAATGTCGTCGTATTTGTCGCTTTCAAGCTCGGCAATAAAATCACGTGAGGTATTTGTATTTGGAACTATAGCGTCTTTAAACTTACCGATTTTCGCTTCGTGCTCGTTGCGTCCATCGAAAAACACAACATCATCACCAAATTTTTCAATAAGTTCGTGTACTTGGTTTGGCTTTAAGTGCTGACCGCCACCAACGACGCCATTTTCATCAACATCAAATTCGTCGTCACTATTTTTAAAGCCCACAAGTTCGCGACGGTGCTTAACACTCATTCGAGGAAAATCTTCGCGAGAACCGTCGCTCCATTTAAAAACAATGTCCTTAAAACCCGGAAGCTGCTTGGTTTGCTTCACATACTCTTTAAGGTCGGCCATGTCACCACCAACTGTACCGTTAATACCTTGCTTGCTTACAAGAATACGACCTCGTAGGTTAAGGCCTTCGGTAAGAGTTTTTTGCCATAACTTTACCGCCTCAGGGTCGCTGAGTGGAGTAAATTTATAGTACAGAAGAATTTTTTGCATTAACCTGTATTATACGCCTTTTCACCTCTGTTGTCTAGAGGGCGATTGGGTATTTTTGACGACCCCTGCAGCCCAAGTCAAGCCGGGCGTAGAGACCCCGGCGAGACGTGGCGCGAAGTCGTCTCAAAAATACCCAATCGCCCTCTAGACAATAGGAGAAATAGGGTATAATGAAGCTATGAGCTATCGACAAAGTAAACTTGTTGATGATTATATCGCTCAATTCGGTGACGAAACCAAAGAGCGTCTTACTTGGTTGCGGCATGTTATTCAAGCAACATTCCCTACTACCATAGAAGATATTAGCTACGGTATGCCTACATACCGGCCAGCACCCGAAAAACGAGGCATTGTCCACTTCGCAGCTGCTAAAGATCATGTTGGCATTTACGCCATATTCGATCCAAAAAATGACGCAGACATGCATAGAATCATGAATCCCTACCGCACTGGTCGCGGCACATTGCAGTTTAAAAACAGCGAAAAGCTCCCACGGCGAAAAATTCGCCAAATCCTTGCGCACCATGCAAGCAAAATCAATGAATAGTTACTAGAAAGACAGTACATGACAGACAAAAAAGACTCTACACCACAAATTGGTGTAACACTTCGATTATTTTGGTCGGTAGTTATCAAGCACAAGCGCTACTTTATTCCGGTGATGATTTTACAGCCAATCGCGCTATTTCTTACCAGTTATGCCGGAACATTGATTATTTCAATGGTTGTAAACCGCCTTACCACCGAAACGATTCCAGCCGATCAGCTCCTTGCGACCTTCTGGCCCTACATCGCCGTATTTGTTGGTGCGGTCGCTATTGGAGAACTTGTTGTTTGGCGTCTCGCCCTCTTTTTGCAATGGACCATGACCGACCGCGTTGTATACCACCTCAACCGACGCGTATTCGACACACTCTCTGAACAGTCGATGGAGTTTCATACTAACCGCTTTGGTGGCTCACTTGTATCCCAAGCAAATAAATTCACCGGTGCATTTTCTCGCCTCGCTGATTTGCTTCTTTTTAACGTCTTGCCACTTATCTACTCGTTCGTGTTTACTTTCGTTATCCTCGTACCCGTGTTGCCAGTTTTTGCAGCGGCGCTCGCTGTCTTTGCGGTAATCTTCATGACAATTGCTTGGTTTAGCTTTGGTTCTATTCGCGAACTGAACGTCAAAGAGGCCGAGGCGCACAACAAAGTAAGTGGCCAAATTGCTGATAGTATTACTAATATAATGGCGGTCAAAAGCTTCAGCCGCGAGAGTCATGAAAAGCAGAGGTTTGAACGATTCGCCAGTACCGCTCGTCAAGCTGGCTTTTCTATTCGTAACGCGGTAATTGTTCGTGACGTGTGGTTTGGGCTCATTATCACCCTCATCATGACCTCGGCGTTCATTACCCTAATTTTTGGTAATGTCTGGTTTGGTGTCGCCATCGGTACGCTCATTCTTGCTGTCACCTATAGCATGCAAATCCTCGGCAACCTTTGGGGCTTCAATGGCCTACTTCGCCAGCTTAATCGCATCTTTGGCGATGCACGCGAAATGACGGGTATTCTTACGTCTTCGCAAACAGTCGTTGACACTCCGGGTGCAAAAAGAATCACCGCAACAAAAGGTGCTATTGCTATTGAAAATATGACCTTCCGCCACGCAGATGCGGACGAAGATGACACCATTTTCAAAAACTTTAACCTTAGCATTAAACCTGGCCAACGCGTTGGGCTTGTCGGGCGATCCGGTTCGGGCAAAACAACCCTCACAAAGCTCATTTTGCGATTTGCAAATATCCAAGAAGGTACTATTTCTATCGACAAGCAGCCAATCGCAACCGCCACTCAAAACAGCCTGCGCGAAGCAATCGCTTACGTGCCACAAGAACCGATGCTCTTTCACCGATCGCTTCGTGAAAATATTATGTATGGTAAACCCGGCGCAACCGACGAAGAAGTTATTGAAGCCGCCAAACGTGCCAATGCACTAGAGTTTATCGAAAAGCTCCCCGAAGGCTTTGAAACATTGGTCGGCGAACGTGGCGTAAAGCTTTCAGGTGGGCAACGCCAGCGCATTGCCATTGCTCGAGCGATTCTTAAAGACGCACCAATCCTTATTCTCGACGAAGCAACGAGTGCACTCGACAGCGAAAGCGAACTGCTCATTCAAGATGCCTTACAAAAGCTTATGAAAGGCCGCACGAGCATCGTCATCGCCCACCGCCTTTCAACCATTTCACACCTTGACCGTATTATCGTTATGGAAGATGGAAAAATCATTGAAGACGGTGCGCACAGCACCCTCCTTAAAAAGAAGGGCCAGTATGCTAAGCTCTGGGGCCACCAATCGGGTGGATTCATCGAAGAATAGTAAAGTCCACTTTACTAGATGCCTATGCTTGCCTTTGCTACAGTGTCTTGCATAGAGTAAAGGAGACCTATGAGCTACGAATCAAGCCCACACACCACGCAAGTCAGCATTCTTCGGCATTTACTTTTCGTACCCGAAGCAACATTTGCTGAATTGCAAAAAGATAGTGACCTTACGAGCGATCACTTCACGTTTCATATCAAAAAACTTGTCGAGTCTGGCTACGTTGAAAAAACAGCCGCCGGTTATCGGCTTTCGTCAATTGGCAAAGAATATGCCAACCGCATGGATACCGATGAAAACGCAATCGAAAAACAACCAAAAATATCGGTAGTTGTAGTGCTAGAGCAAACCGTTGATGGCCGACGTGAGTTTATTGCCCAGCAACGACTCAAGCAGCCTTACTATGGGTTTTGGGGACGCCTAGGTGGGAAGATCCGCTGGGGAGAATCGTTCGAAGAAGCCGCCAAGCGTGAACTCGAAGAAGAAACTGGTCTAATTGCCGACTTCACTTTTAAATCGATCTTCCATAAACGTGATTACAAAAAAGAAACTGGTGAGCTACTTGAAGACAAGGTATTTGTTGTTATGTACGCCGATTCGTATAGTGGCGAGCTCATCGTAGACTTCGAAGGTGGCCACAACGAATGGCTTACCCAAGAAGAGTTTATGGCAAAAGAAAAGACCTTCGAAAGTGCCCGTGATTTCATCAATTTGATCGATCAAAATGTGCCGTACCACGCGCAGGAGTACACCTATGATACCCACGAATACTAGCGTTGAACGCGTCGATGAACTAATGCGACGCAGCGATGCGATATACGACGATATTGACAGGTCATTTGACGACGAAGTTCGCTATCGACGTATGCTTCGCACAGGAATAGGTATGGCAGCCGTATCCCTGCGAAACGGCAACAACATTAATGAAACCGGCCAACAACTCCTGAATATGCCCTCAGCAAACCCACCAACAATCTACCCGCGCGAGCTCGAATCACTCGCCTACAATTACGGTGACGTAACTCGAGCCACACTCGACCGTCGTGGTAACCCAGAACCCGACGCGCGTCATGCTATTCACCTCATGAAACTTGCCGCTCCGTATGCACGTGAGCTATATCCGAGCTTGAATCCGAACAAAATTGCTACCTACGCGCTTGTGCACGACCTTCTTGAAGCATACGCAGGTGATGTTCCATCGCTCGGTATGTCAAAATTACAAGAAGCCGAAAAGCACCACAACGAGGCGCAGGCGCTCATTACGTTTAGAAAAGAGTTTGGCGATACATGGCCAGAACTTGTTGAGCTCGTTGAATCATACGAAGCACTCGCCGACAGTGAGGCTCGTTTTACTAAGACGTTCGACAAACTTGACCCAGGGTTTACCCATTTTTATTCGAATGGCGCACAGTTAAAGTCACATTATGGATATTCGCATGATGAATTCCTCGGTGCTATCGACGAAGCCACAAAACGAATGGAACCATATTCGGGTGAATTTCCACTGGTGATGCACGACCGTGATGAGTTAACACGTCGCGTTGCTCAAGTGGCCTTCAAAAAAGTAGCCTAGATTTCTCCAGGCTACTTTCAGTACGTTAATGCGAAACTATTTACTTATTTGCATCAACGTTTGATTGCTTTGGCTCGTCTTGGCTCTTACCGCCCGGGCGAGTCTCTTCAGCTTGCGTCTCTTGTGGAGTATCTGCACCATGCTCGGTTTCAACATCCTCAGGACTGTCAGTAGGCGCGTCACCCGCTGCCGCTTCGTTGGCCGCCTCAAGCGCTGCGGGCTCGTAGACATTCGCAACGACAAGCTCGAGGTCTTGCTCGATATCGGCATATTCAACACCGTCAGGGAGCGTTACGTCTGCCAATGTAATCTTGTCTTCGTCGGTAGCAAGGTCGACAATTGAGATTTCAAGTGCTTCAGGAAGATCGGCTGGCTTTGCTTTAATTTCAACCGCTTCAATTGCCTGCAGTACAATAAGACCGGCTTTTTCAGCGACACTTTCGCCGCCACCAATAAGACGAATTGGCACTTCTGCGTGCACTACTTCGTTTGCCTTTACCGCGTGAAACGATACGTGGCGAATACGTGACTTTACTGGGTCGCGATCGATATCTTTAATAAGAGTAATCTTTTTCTTGTTATCGATAGTAATGTGCACTGGCGAGTGAAGACCCGCATCGCGCACAGCTTTTTCAATGATGTTGTACTCAGATTTCACAAGAATTGGATCAAACCCAAGACCATATACGACTCCTGGTACAAACCCTTCTTTGCGAAGCTTCGCAACTTTCTTACCCTGCTCTTCACGAACGTCGAGCTTTAAGTTAATCTTATCTCCCATGTCTCTCCTCCTTATGGTGGATACCTTTACGGAAATTGATATTGCACTTCTCATTATACGCTTTATTCTGAGAAAAAGCTTGTGCGCATCCATACCCTGCATCGTGCTACAATAAATACATAATGTTTGAAACTCTTCTCTCTAGCGTATCGCTTCTCGGCGCAATCCCAGGCCTTGACCTTGTTGACCTTATTATTGGCCTTGGTATTTTTGCAGTCATTTTTGTAATTTTTGCCGAATCAGGTCTTCTTATTGGCTTTTTCCTTCCTGGCGATAGTCTTTTATTCACCGCCGGTGCACTCTATGCAACAGGTATTCTTCCGGGTAATGTCCCTATAAATATTCACGTATTTGTTCTTCTCCTCTTCGCCGCAGCTGTACTTGGCGATACCGTCGGATACTGGTTTGGGCGCAAAGCCGGGCCGCGTATTTTCCGCAAGCCAGACGCAAAGGTCTTCAAGCAAGCTCATATTCAAAACGCTCAAAAGTTCTATGAAAAACACGGCGGTAAAACAATCATCATGGCTCGCTTTGTGCCGATTATCCGTACCTTCGCGCCAATCGTAGCAGGCGCCGGAAAGATGGACTACACCCGTTTCCTTAGCTTCAACCTCATCGGTGGCTTCCTCTGGACATTTGGTATCACCTACCTAGGCTACTTTGCAGGTAAGGCACTCATTGCAGCTGGGATCGACATCGACACCGTTATCCTGCCAATTATTTTCTTAATCGTCTTTATCTCCATCCTTCCGCCAACCATTCATATCCTTAAAGATAAGAACAACCGCGCTGCAATTTGGAACGGCACAAAAAAGCAATTTCAATTTCTTATTGGCAAGTTTAAAAAATAACAACCTAAGTTGCTAAATGACGCTTATGCATTCATACTAAAAGCATCATGAGGCGCCGCTCAAATAAACAGCTTGGCTCTGTCGTTCACGCGAACGGTGTGAACTTTGCCGTGTGGGCGCCGTTTGCCAAATCAGTCTCGCTACTACAATGGCTTGAGTTTGAATGGGGCGAGACTCCAATGGAGAGCGATAACCACGGCTACTGGTCTATCGAAGATGTACAAGTAGAGCCCGGGCAAATGTATAAATATCGCATCACCACTACAAAAGGTGAAGTCCTCGACCGCAATGACCCCTATGCCCGGCAAGTAACTGACTCCGACACTGGATCTTCTGTTATTGTTGCCTCCGACTTCGATTGGGGTGACACCGAATTTGTGACAATCAAAAAAGAAGCGGCAGTCATTTACGAACTCCACGTAGGTACGTTTAATAAACCCGACGCATCAACGAGCGGCACGTTTAGTACAGTTGCAGAAAAACTTGAGTATCTCCGCGATCTTGGTATTACGCACATTGAACTTATGCCCGTTACAAGCATGGCTATGGGGCATGGCTGGGGCTACGCACCAAACTATATCTTTTCTATTGAAAGCGCCTACGGCGGGCGTCATGGGCTACTTCAGCTCGTAAAAGCCGCCCACGAGCTTGGTATCGGTATTATTGTCGATGTTGTATACAACCACTTCTTCCATGAAAGTGATTTGTGGCAATACGACGGCTGGAGCGAAAACAACCGTGGCGGTATTTATTTCTTTAACGACGAGCGCGGTGACACACCATGGGGCGGCAGGCCCGACTACGGACGCCCAGAGGTTCGTCAGTTCATCCTAGACAACATTACCATGTGGTTTGCAGAATATAAGGTAGATGGCCTGCGCGTTGATTCAACTATCTACATGCGTAATAGTGACGGCAACAACGACAAGCCTGACCTCGACATTCCTGAAGCATGGAGCCTCATGGCCGAAGCAACAAACCTTGCCCATAAAATTAACCCTCACGCTATTATGATTGCCGAAGATAACGCCACGAATGATGGCATCGTAAAATCCGCAACCTCCGGAGGTATGGGCTTTGACGCGCAGTGGGAGGTTGGATTCCCCCATGTTATTCGTGATGCATTAGGTATTACCCACAATAAAGATCAGTCTGCGCTGCAAGGTGTTGAGTATGAGCTCGGGCATACCTATACCGGTGATGCCTTTGATAAAGTTATTTTTGGTGATTCACACGATACAGCCGCAAATGGCGCGTCACGGCTCAATGAGTCGGTCACTCCGGGGAACGCTGAGAGCCTGCCGGCACGCCAGCGGGTGCTACTTGCGAGTGCTGTAACACTCACCGCCCCAGGCATCCCTATGCTCCTTCAAGGACAAGAATTTATGCAAGAGGGTGCATTTAATGAGTGGAAGATGCTTGAATGGGAAAAGACCGAACAGTTCGAAGGTATTTTACTCGCGCACAAGCACCTCATTGACCTGCGTCGTAATCGTCACGGCAATACCCGTGGACTACTTGGTCAATACACCGCTGTCATCCATCGAGATGACGAACATATGGTCATTGCCTATCACCGAAAAGACAAGGGTGGCCCAAACGATGATACAGTTGTTATTGTTAACTTTGGCGGCACACTTCATAAAGAATACGCGCTCACCTTTCCTTACGAAGGCCATTGGCGCGTACGACTTAATAGTAGCTGGAAAGGGTACAATGTTGATTTTAGTGAAGTACCCATCGAAGCTGCCTTGGCAGATAAAGACGGCGCCGCGGTTATTTCAATCGCACCCTACAGTACGCTGATACTTTCTATCGACGAAAAGTAAAAAACGAGGGTGCATCCCCTCGTTTTGCGTTGCAACGTCTAGTTATAGTAGTGGTTTCAGGTACCTACCCGTAAATGATTCTGGTACCTTTGTAATTTCTTCTGGGGCTCCACTCGCAACTACCATACCGCCGCCAAGTCCACCCTCTGGTCCCATGTCGATAATGTGGTCGGCCGTCTTTACGACGTCGAGGTTGTGTTCAATAATCACCATGCTGTTTCCACCTTCAACAAGTTTTTGCAGAATGCCAAGCAGGCGATTGACGTCGGCACTGTGAAGACCAGTGGTTGGTTCGTCTAGAATATACAGTGTTTTACCAGTTGAGCGGCGCGATAGCTCTGATGCAAGCTTAATACGCTGCGCCTCACCACCACTAAAGGTCGTCGCAGGCTGGCCAAGACGAATGTATCCCAGCCCTACGTCAACAAGTGTGTCGAGCTTACGTGCAATGGCCGGAATGTTTTCGAAAAACTTCGCTGCTTGTTCAACGGTCATATCAAGCACGTCGCTAATTGTGGCGTCTTTGTACTTAATCTCCAACGCTTCGCGGTTGTAGCGCTTTCCCTTACAGACGTCACAGGTAACGTACACATCTGGTAAGAAGTGCATTTCAATTTTAATAACACCATCGCCTTGACAGTTCTCGCAGCGTCCGCCCTTAACGTTGAAGCTAAAACGTCCAGCTTTGTAGCCACGGATGTTTGCCTCGGGCGTTCCCGCGAAGAGTTCACGAATCGCCGTAAATACACCAGTGTAGGTTGCCGGGTTAGAACGAGGTGTACGTCCAATTGCCGATTGATCGATTACGATTACTTTGTCGAGGAGTTCAATACCTTCGATGTTGTCGTGCGAACCAGGTACGTCGTGCGCACGGTGTAAACGAGCCGAAAGCTCTTTTGCAAGAATGTCATTTACTAACGTTGACTTCCCGCTACCACTCACGCCACTTACGACAGTCATAACGCCAAGTGGAATTGAAACATCAATATTCTTGAGGTTATTTTCGCGAGCACCGCGAATAACGAGTCGGCGATCTTTTTCGATGCGGCGACGTTTTTTAGGTACAGGAATTTTTTCGGCACCACTAAGGTAGCGGCCAGTAACACTCTCGGGGTTTTCAGCAACCTCATGCGGAGTACCTTGCGCTACAACATGTCCGCCATTCACACCGGCACCCGGACCAATATCAAGCAAGTAATCAGCATGACGAATCGTGTCTTCGTCGTGCTCAACAACCAATACAGTATTTCCAAGGTCACGAAGGTGTTTGAGCGTTTCAATAAGACGGTCGTTGTCGCGCTGGTGCAACCCGATAGATGGTTCGTCCAAAACGTACAACACACCTTGAAGACCCGATCCGATTTGTGTTGCCAAACGAATACGCTGCGCTTCTCCACCGGAAAGCGTGTTCGCAGCGCGTGAAAGCTCAAGGTAACTAAGGCCAACATTATTCATAAATCCAAGACGAGACTGAATTTCTTTAAGAATTTGAGCGGCAATAAATGATTCTTGTTCGGTAAGTTTGAGTTTATTTTCGAACAAGTCGAGTGCATCTTCAACGCCAAGCG